>NJEF01000002.1 GCA_002255065.1 Desulfurococcales archaeon ex4484_204
CCTCAACGGCATGGACCTCCATGTTCACCCTAACCACCTCAAGTCTATCTCCAGCAACTATGTGGACCTCCTTCAACCCATCCTTAACCTTCCTACCGAGGGTGCCCTCAACCTGGTAATTAACGAAGATGAGCATGTTCCTCGGGTCTGACGCCATGAGTCTGAAGTACTCAACAGCTGGCCCGCCCGTAAGCATGCCTGAGGTGGCTATTATTATGCTGGGCTCACTGTCCTCAACGATCTCAGCTCTAGCTGTCTTACCCTCGAGAATGTTAAAGGCCTCATGCATAAACGGGTTCTCACCGGCATATATCTTCTCCCTTAACTCCTTAGATAGGAGCTCCGGGTAAGCAGTATGTATCGCTGTAACTTCATTGATCATTCCCTCAATGTACACGGGAACCTCCTGCAGTTCTCCTGACTCAAAAGCGTAAGCTATAATGACCATAACCTCCTGAGCCCTACCGACAGCAAGGGCCGGTATTAAGACCTTACCCTTACGCTCAATAGTCTTCTTAATTAAGTTTATAAAACCCCTCTCTGCCTCCTCCCTCAAGGGTTGCACTGTACCGCCGTAGGTTGACTCCATTATCAACGTATCAACCCTTGGAAACTCTGTGTTAGCCTTGTTCAGCAACCTAGTCCTGCCGAATTTAAAGTCGCCCGTGTACACTATGTTATGAAGACCGTTACCTATGTGTAGGTGGGCCATAGCGGAACCTAAGATATGGCCAGCATCATATAGAGTTAACCTAATATCAGGTGTTATATCGGTTACCTCGCCGTACCTTAAGGGAACAGTGTGTAGCAACGCTTTATGAACGTCCTTCACATCAAAGGGTAGCGGCCTTCCCTCCCTCTTCGAGATATCCAGTAGGTCTAGCTGTAGAAGTACCATTAAGTCTCTCGTAGCTTGTGTAGTGTATATAGGGCCTTCATATCCGTACTTAAAGAGGAACGGTATTAGCCCGCAGTGATCGAGGTGTGCGTGAGTAACAACAACCGCATCTATCTCCTCAGGTTTAATACCTAGAACATCAAGACGGGGCATTGTCTGCTTAGCTGAGGGGGCGCTTGGGTTGAAACCGAAGTCTAGGAGAACCTTAGACTCAGCTGTCTCCACTAAAACAGCCGACCTACCGACCTCCTGGAAACCACCCAGCGCTGTGATCCTAACATACTGATCCCTGAATATTACATCCCTATGGATTCTCTCACCTATATTTCTTAGTACATCTATTCTCTCATCTGCCTGCGCTATCATATACCTCAGTGCTGCCTCTAAGATCTTCGACTTAAGCGGGGGCTTCCTAACGATCCTAGGCCTCCACCCAGTAAGTTGAAACACCATTCTATACAGCAACTTATCATCCTGGTAAAACTTCCTGGGCTCTGAGGTCTTTATGATAACCTCACCAAGAACGCTATCAAACGTTATATCATCCTCATCCAACGTAACGTCACTAGGTAATACTGAGAGTATCTTCCTTAACGCCTCCCTAGTAGATAGCCTTGAAGATTCGTCAACCCTAACAACTATCCTCTTTCTAAGCACCTTAGCGAGGGACTTAATTATCTCCTCGTTCTCTATGATGAACCCCACGTTCCTCACGTAGATAGCTATCTCAGGGCCTTCGAACTCTATCTTAGTTATCTGCGCCTCCGATGGTATCCTCTTAAATATCTCCTCCCTTATCCTAGCCCTTACCCTATCCATAATAACCATTGCTCTAACTACCCCTAACCCTAAAATAGCATGATCTTGGCGCCCTCCCTAGTAACTACTGCAACATCTACTGCCTCGCCGGTAAAGACGTCCCTCCTCATTGAGGCCCTAACAGCCTTCACAGCCAGCTCCGTTGCCTCATCGATACTTAAATTCTCCCTATAATTCGATTCAATAACTCCTACAGCTACTGGAGACCCCGACCCAGTTACCGCGTACTTCTCCTCAACGTAATCGCCAAACCACTCTATAGCGAACAACCTAGGCTTTACGTCATACCCCCCTAGAAGCAGCTGTACAACATACGGGTAGTACTTATTAGTGTTAAGGATTAGGGAGAGGTATGATGCTAGGTTCCTTACAGGTATAGCCCTACCAGTACTTACCCTGTAGTTCCTAGCCATGTACTGTAGGATGGAGGCGAGCATCTGGGCATCAGCTACGAGACCTGAAATAGTCATGACTACATGGTCATCGATCTTAACGATCTTTCTAACGTTCTTATGGGCTATGTAGAAGCCGCTACTCGCTCTCTTATCCGCTGCCAATATTACGGCATCCCTCGTAACGAGCCCTACTGTAGTTGTGCCATGCATAACTGTTACCATTAAATCACCACACATTAAAGCTTTCCGAGGGATTAAGGTGTTGATTAGATAATAAAGGTTTCTACCAAGTTTTAAGTGGTGTTAAAAATAGCTGGCGGTAGCGTACACATAATCAACCTCCCTAAGAAGGTCATTGTTGGCTCTAATATCCTTAAGAGGATCGATGGAGTTATCTATGAGCTCGGTCTCGGCTCGAGGATCGCTACCCTAACAGGTCCTAACGTAAAGAAGCTAGTTAGTGAGGACTTAGTTAACTACCTAGGTGCTAAGGGCTTCGATGTAGAGCTACTAATAGTTCCATCCCCTCAACTCGACGACGTTAAACTACTAGAGGATACTGTTAGGAGGTTTAGACCCTCAGTTATTTTAGGGCTTGGTGGGGGTAAGGTGATTGATGCTGCTAAGTACATAGCCTTAAGCCTTAACGTGGACTTCATCAGCGCACCAACAGCTGCATCGCATGATGGCGTGGCATCCCCGTTTGTATCGTTAAGGGGTACTGGTAGGGTTACATCGGTTAAGGCTAAACCACCAATAGCTATAATTGCCGACCTGGACGTAATAGCTAGCGCGCCCAGGAGACTACTATCAGCTGGTGCAGGGGATCTACTAGGTAAGTTCACAGCAGTTCTTGACTGGCGCCTAGCCCACAGGCTTAAGGGCGAGTACTACGGTGAGTACGCTGCATCACTATCCCTACTATCAGCTAAGCACGTAATAAACTTCAGCGATGTCATATCGAGGGGAGGTATTGAAGCTGTAAGGATAGTTATGGAGGGCCTTATAAGCTCATCAACAGCTATGTGCATAGCCGGTTCAACGAGGCCCGCAAGCGGGTCTGAGCACCTCTTTAGCCACGCACTAGATGTAATCGCTAACTACCCAGCACTCCATGGCGAGCAGGTAGCTCTTGGCACCATAATGATGTCTTACTTACACGGTAGGAATTGGAAGAGGATAAGGCGTATAGCCAGAAAGCTCGGGTTACCAACTACAGCTAAGGAGATCGGTGTAAGGGATACTGACATCATTAAAGCACTAACAACCGCACATAGAATAAGACCTGAAAGATACACCATACTAGGGGAGTCAGGACTTACTTGGAGAGCTGCTGAAGAGGTGGCTAAGCTAACGGAGGTTATTAACTAAGTTAAAACCTTAAGCATAAATCCCGCTTTCATTAAGGCTTCACCCATGGCATATACCGGTCAATAACTAATGAACAGCTATCCAGCCTTAAGCAATTAACTACCTGTAGGGTTACGTAACTGTTTCTTGTTTGTAGGTCTTTTAAGGTCTTTGTAGGTTCTGGTATACCTCTCTAGGGTTTAGTCCTAGGTATTCTAGCGCTAGAATGTATGCTGAAACAGTATGTCTGTCTAAACCAACATCTTTAGCTATCAGTTCCGCTAACTTACTCGTGAACGCTGGGTTTACAAAGAATGGTTTTAGTCCATACCTTAATGCCTTAAAGTATAAACATCTGTGATGCTTCTCGCTTAGTCCATCTAGCTATTTTGCGATTAGCAGTACTATTCTTGGTGAACCTTCTTGTCTTTATAGTATCTGGGTCTTCGAAGACTACTACACTGCATCCATGATAGTAGCAGTAATTCATTATCTCAGATAATATCTGTGATTGTTTTTGTCCTCCTAGCTATTCTCGGATACCCATGACTTGTAGTTTCTGGAAACCACCATGTCTTATAGTCTAGTAACTCTCCTTTAGGTGAGACAATAACTAGGTTTGCTCTATCGCTATTCCAGTCAATACCAACAATATTAATTCCTTTGAGGTTGTCATAGACTTTTCTATGCTTAAGGTATATCTCTACTGGTACTATGAATTGGAACTTAACTAAGGCTCTATTCTTCCTATATTCTCTTATGATGCACCTAGCATTATAACCAAGGAGCTTACTAGAGCCGAGTTCATATAGTTCCTTTATAACTTCGGTATGTGTTTTTAATGGCTTTATAGGTACTCTTATCCTCTCTATACCATAGTTCTTTGTAAAGACCACTACTTTTACTTCATTCAGTGATGAAAGCCTTATGATTCGATCTCCTCTGTCTAGTCTATCACCTATGGACTCAAGCATAAGCCGTTGTCTTAGCTGTTTAACTTTTCTTCCTTTCTCTTCGCTGACTTGTACATTTCCCTAGCTCTCTCATAACATGCATGAGCATATTTCTGGTTAGGAACAAAACGTTTAATCTTAAACATACACTCCTTCATAGGTATCTTATTCTCTAAACACTCTAATGCTATGAGGACTCTAAGGCGATACATCCTAGCTGTAAATACCAAACTTAGCTATAATATCACTACCACGTATTTTACTAAAGCTCCTTACTGTTACACGGTCAATTATGGCTTCTCTTATCACGGGTTAGCACCCTTCCTAAGAATAATAACGAGTACTTCCTCTCCACGATACTTTTCAATAACCCTCTCATACTCCTTAGGAACATAGATTACATAACCCCTTCGACCCCATCTTGATACTTTTCCCTCGAATACTAGCAATATTCCACTCACCAATAAATATTAAAGAAGGAAAACTTATAAACCTTAATAGTATAAGATATGATTGACCGTTGGGATGAAGCCGTGCTTCACCGAAGGCTCTGGCTCCAAAGCTATAGAGCTGGAGCCGTAGGTGGGGCATGATCAGATACCGTAATGAACCGACCTACGGAGACCTACACAGACCGTAGGCGGAGAACGGTTTCAGCTATTACATACTAACCATCACTACCTAGCAAAGGGGCGATGCTTAAATGTCTCGAACCCTAACTGTTATAGAGCAACTAGGTGAGGCTACATGGCCATAATAACGTTGGTAAGCCATTTAGTTGCTAGGGAGGGATACACGTTTATCCATGAAGGTTACTCGGAGCGGTGTCTTAACTGTAGGTTTAAGAAGGTATGTATTGATAGACTTAAGAAGGGCCACATCTATAGGGTTGTTAAGGTATTAGGCTTAAGAAATAGATGCCCTGTAAACGGCTACGTTGTCAGCGTCGTCGTCGATGAAGTCCCTATCGAGATCGCTTTACCTAAGAAGCTAGCCGTTGAGGGCATGACAGTGAGGTACCCAGAAATTAAATGCGATAGATCTAAGTGCCAGTACTTAAAGTTATGCAAGCCAAGGCTCCTTAAGGAGGGCTCTAGAATTAAAGTTCTTACAGTCAAGGAGAGGATTAAGTGCCCCTTAAACCAATCCCTAGTAGTTGCTAAAGTACTACTTATTGACTAATGACGGGCTCTACCCCCTATGACTCTACGCTACTTTGAAGCCGGCTTTAAACTATCTTAGTGTTGATCTGTACTATCTCCTCACTTATGGTATTACCTCTAACATACTTCCTTCTCCTCTCGCCTTTAATCCTTGGATGGAAACCCGGCGGTTTAGATAGTAGTAACGCCTTTTTACCTGTTCCTGAAAGGGTCTTAATCATTGGAAAACCAGCGAGATCTGACCCCCCAGTAATCATTAGCTTCCTCCCCTTAATCCCAACAACCGACGAATTAACTACATCACCTATTCTTTTATCAAGAAATGCTGCAGCTGCCTCACCTCTCACAACTACTTGAAACGACTTAGCTCTAAATACCTCACCTAAACAGCTCTCACGACCTAGTTTCTCGACGAGCATTGCCTTAGGGACGAGAAGCACCCCCATAGGTACTGAAGGATCTCCTAGGAGCTTTAATGTGAACTTAACCTTATCATTACTTGCTCTATCCCTCCAAATCCTGAGCGTGACCACGCCATAAGGCGCGTTAATAGAGTCTAATGTTTCAGGGTTCACCCTCGCCGTTGCTAAAGCCCTGCCCTCCTTATGCTCCTCACCGTACTTAAGCTCGTCAACACCAACTACCTTAACCCACAGAACCCGCGGGTTCTTAGCCTCCGGATCACTTACCACTACCTTAAATTCAGGCATCAAAGCCACCGCTAGTGTCTCTAGATATAGTGGTTTAAAAGCATTGTCTAATGCTTAGCACTCGTCGTAGCCGTACCTACCTATAAGAGGAACGAAGACGCAGGGGATTCCAACCTTCCTCCTCACCTTACCTCCAGGCTCCTTCACAACGGTAACGAGCCTCTGGAGGTACCTATCCCCTACAGGTATCACTAACTTACCCCCAACCCTTAACTGATCTATGAGAGCTCTGGGTATATCGGGTGCTGCAGCAGTCACTATTATTCTATCATATGGTGCATAGCTGCTGTAACCTAGAGTTCCGTCCCCAACGATAACAGTAACCCTTCCTATATATGACGTCCTCTTTAAGTTCTCCCTAGCGAATTCCGCTAAACCCGGGATTCTCTCAATAGACCATACATGCCCCCTATCGCTAACTATCTCTGCTAGTACAGCTGCTTGATACCCGCTTCCAGTACCTATCTCTAGAACCTTATCACCCTCACCGGGGTCGAGCTCCTCAGTCATTAATGCGACCATGTGTGGAGCACTTATCGTCTGCCCGTAACCTATGGGGAGGGGCATATCACTATACGCGTAATCCCTATACCTAGGTAGTACAAATTCCTCCCTAGGAACCTTAAGCATCGCTCTAATAACTTTACTACTTCTAAGCACGCCCTCATTGATAAGCATTCTCACTAGCTCCCTTCGCGCCTCATTAAATTCTGTCATTACCCACCAATCACTATAACCGATATTATGCTAATAAACAGTTCTAATAGGTGGTGCTATCATGAGCTTATGCAATAGCTGGTACTGCATCGAGGTAGTGCACTTTAAAGGACACAGGAATATTAGAGCACTACATAGAACAACCCTAGAGATAACAAAGGATGGCTACCTAACACCTAGAGGGGACTGTATAATTGGTATAATGGCTGATAAATCACTAATGGACTTCAAACCCTCATTTAAGAGGATAGCCCAATGCAATAGCTCATTAATAGTCACCATCATAGCCGTAAGGGGCCTGGAACCCGATATCGTGATTTCTAAGGGTTCACAGGAGCTTTCCTACACGGATAGTAGGCGCATCATTATAAGGAAGTCCAGCTATGTAACCCCTAATACTGCAGGCATTAAAGCTAATAAGGCAGCTATAGACATTAAGCGCGACATCATTAATGCCCTGAGGGAAGGGGCTGAAGGTATCGCCATCTTTATAGCGTTAAGATCCTAGCTACCTATGCAGGATTAGAGCGATAAAGAAGCCCTCAGTTCCGTGAATGTGGGGAAACAACCTCATTAACTTATCCCTAAACACCACTACATTATATCCCGGTGATGCCCATGGAAGCGCCTTAACGAGTTTTAAGCCGCTACACCTATCAACTACTGCCTTAACTACCAACTCTCCCTCCTCAGGCATTACAGAGCATGTTGAGTAAACAATGAGGTTACACAGCTTTACAGCGTTTTCCAAAAGCCTTCTCTGAATGTTAGAGTAGTACTCCACAACCGAGTGTGAGGTATGTATCTTAATACTTGGGTCCTTACCTACAGCACCAGTATTGCTACATGGTGCGTCGAGCATTACCTTAACATTGCAATTCCTTATGTTAATGTAAGCGGAATCGGCAGCTACTAGCTCTACACGTGATGTATTAACACCGTACTTACGTAACAGCACCTTCATGACTTTCAACCTTTTAACGTCTATATCGGCTGCTACAATCCTAGCCCTATTTTCAGTAAGCATCATAGCTAGCGAAGTCTTTATCCCGGGAGCTGCTGTCACATCAATTATCACATCCTCCGGCTCCGGCTTCAACACCTCAACTACGGCGGCTGACGCCTTATCATGGATTATAGCCTTAAATTCCTTAACGATACGTAGCTGCCTTAATGGCTTAGGGGAGCTAAGGATCTTAACCATGTAGTAGAAATGCTTGTCATCCTCATAGTCTACCCCTTCCCTCTCAAGGTCTCTAAGCACGCTCTCTACCGATGCCTTAAGGGTATTAACCCTTAACCATAGGTTCCTCCGATTTAAGGATCTGAGCATAGCTTCTCCTTCCTCCCTACCTAGAAGCCCTACGATCCTTCCGTAGAACCACGCGTTATATGAGAGCTGGCAATAAGGTGGTAACGGGGTTTTAAGGCTTTCCACATTAAACCATAACCTTACCAGCTCCCTGTAACTCCTCACCTTACTACCTGTGATGCAGAGTAGCTTCATGTAGTCGGAAACAATGCTTCTAGCTTTCTCATAAGCAAGCTCTCTTTCACCATACCCTAGTTTAGCCTTTAGGAGCTTACACGCCCTCTTAAAGGCTAGCTCGACAGGTAAGCACCTCTCTACAACCTCGTAAAGCGTTCTAGACAGGAGATCTACTAACAGCTTATCCCTCATGATCCCTGCCACATCTAAGATCTTTAAAACTGGTCAGAGAGGGTCCCATCTATCACCCCCTCAACCACTGACGGTAACATCATCCCACCCTAACTCCACTACGTCCCTTAAAGCTTATTACCTTAAATAATAAAGAATTAGTAGATGATGAGGCCGCTCCAAGGAGATTTTATGACGAACTCGCGACGAACTGATTTAATAAACTTCGCAGAGGTTCCCACCAACCGTTATAGATACTTGAATACCCTAAAATTTCGAAAACAGAGGAAACCTGTGTGATCTTTGGTAGATGCTACTAGGCATCGTGTTGGTAAGAGGCGTTCCCTACAAGACCGCTTAGCCAGCAGCTAGTCCTGAGATCCTCGTAGGTGAGTTGCTAGGATAGGATCTCTGCAATAGCCTTCAAAGCGATGAAAGCGCTTAAGCATGAGCTGCTGAGCAAGCACTCCTTTAGGAGATACGTGCATCAGCTACTTACACCTAAGGGAAACCCCTCGTAGTGCTCCTAGCTCTCATTACTACCAGCCTCCACCTACTCCTGTCCTAAAGTTTTGTAACGTACTTTACCGCCTTCTTCAACGTTCCGGTAGTCCTGATCGGTACCACTATAAAGCTACCCTTACTTGCATATTGAGCGTACCCTATTGATACTAAAAGCTTAGCTCTGTAGCTAGAGTTAAACCTTATCACCCCTCTCTGCAGCTCCTTATCAAAGAACTTAACAGCAATGCCCGCCCTCGATAGCTCAAAGACACCGAATAACGTCTTAAAAGCCTCCTTAAGCCTACGCTCAACTTCCTCCTTAGTAGCAGAGTCCCTATTCGCTATGACTTCAAATACTAAGTACCTCCTACGTAGCCTCCCTATCTCCTCAGCAGCCTTAACATACCTCTTAAGCACTCTAATATTTAATGCCCTAAACATACTCTTCACCCACCTGCTATATCTAACTGTCAGCACTAACGCTGCTATTGATAGCGAAAAAGCCCCTACAACGAATACTAGTATGAATATGAATTGGTATAGGGGGATCTCATCAATAATCACGGTCTCACACTCATTAATATCCTGTACGGGAGGTGCTTAACCATCTTAATAGCTAGAAGCTCATCTAAACCGAGTTCCTCCAGTAAGGATATAGCCACTAGTGGGTGAAGGAGAAGCTTAGGGCTTGAAGCACCAGAGCTAATAAGTACTTCCAGCTTACCAAGCCGTACAGCCCTCATTAAACGAGTTAACCTGGTAAGGTGCCTTCCAGCTGAGATTAACTGCAGTATGTCGTTAACCCTTAACTCCACAGGCAGCTTCAGCATGATTAACTTATCAATAGTTGTTCTATCAAGCCTTAGCAAAGCTTGCTTACTAAGGGTTACTACATGCATCACACGCTTTAGCCTACTACTAAACTTTAAGTCCTCTCTACTCTTAACGATCAGTGACCTGATAACACCGCTAGGTACCTTGAGAAGCGAGGCTGCATCGCTGGACGTTACCCTGGGAACCAATAGGACGTTATTAAGCTCCCTAAAACCTCTTAAACCTTCAACAGCCACAGCCCTAATCATTAACTTACTAGCGAAGTACGCCAGCTCCTTGAGATCGCCATCCTCCACACCTCCAAAATAGCCTATATCGATGTACGCACTCACTTACACCCACCAATTAACTCGGTGAGGAACTTCCTTAACCTCTCTACATCCATAGCTCCCTCAATTGTCGCCATAACCTTTATTACGTCGCCACCTTCAAGTAACGTTAACCTATTCAAGTAAGCCTGCTGCTTACTCAACCTTATATAGAGATGGGATGCCTTAGCATTAACTCTATTACTAAGGGTGGCAATAAGGATGTTTCTTTCGGTGCTACTCAACGAACATATGATGTTTTTTAAAACGTTTAGGGATTCGCTCCCCTTAATCCTTAACTTAAGAATTCCTATCTCATTGCCGTAATGCCCCTTAACATTAACTACATCTACACGAACTCTATTCCTCATATCGCTGGGTATGGTGTTAAGTAGGGCCTGCTTTACCTTAGAGAAGTCCTCTGTAGCGTGGGAAAAAGTTTCAATGACTACCTGCTTAACACGAATTACCCTCATCAATATACTTAGCCTATTACCTTATATCTTCTTTACTCTTTAGGGGCTATTAACCTGGCACCCCTCGATGCCTCATGCCTTCTCCTTAACCTTCTCTCCTTGGACTTCTTTCTCCACTTCCACTTATGTGTTCCCTTAAGCCCTCTACTTCTTAATAAACCCCTCATCCTCCTACCAGCCATTGTTTTACCCCTGAAGACCCTCCCCCTCTGACTAGGGTGCGTAACCCAGTTGATATCCTTATCCGCCCTAATTGCTGGGTGGTGAGGATCTACTAGAATCACCTCAAAGTATTTATGTAGGCCATCCTCACCTACGTAGTAACTCCCTAGAACCTCCATATTGGGATACTTCCTTGCAACCCTCTCCTCAGCGATGAGTTGGAGGGATTTAGCTGGTGCGTACCCGTAAACACCCATCCTCTTCGGCCTCCTACCCGAGTTAGGCCTCTGCTTCCTCATACCACCCTTCCTAACCCTAGCCCTAACTACGATGAAGCCCTGCTTTGCCTCATAACCTAAAGCCCTAGCTCTATCAAGCCTCGTAGGCCTCTCAATCCTCACTATTGATGGCTGGCTCCTCCACTCTATTAACCTCTCCTTCATTAACTTACCTAGCTCCCCCTCGTAGGGCCTCTTCCACGCCTCCGCTATGTAGTGATACATTGTCTTAACCAATCCCTACACCCGCTAACCCTCAGACTCTAAGATTTAGGGGTTATAAGCTATTCCTTCCTAGAATATCTTAAAAAGAGTCGAGCCTAGAAATATTCCTAGGTGGTTAATTGCCTCCACCTCCTCCACTAATAGGTATTGTGGGTAAGACAAACGTTGGTAAGTCGACGTTCTTTGAAGCAGCTACGCTAATAAACGTTAAGATAGAGAACAGGCCCTTCGTTACAATAGAGCCGAACATCGGTATAGGGTATGTTAGGAGGAGGTGCGCGCACGTAGAGCTAGGTTTACGTAAGTGCGACCCCGTTAACTCGCTCTGCATTAAGGGCTACAGGTTTATTCCCGTTAAGTTAATGGATGTTGCAGGCTTAATTAAAGGAGCCCATAAAGGGAGAGGCCTCGGGAATAAATTCATGGATAGCTTAAGGCAGGCCGATGTGCTGTTACTAATAGTGGATATGTCGGGCTCAACAAATGAGGAAGGCCTTCCCGTAAGACCTGGAACCAACGACCCTGTAGAGGAGGTAAGAAGCATTGAATTCGAGATAGATGAGTGGTTTTACGGGGTCATTAGCAAGGACTGGGTGAGGTTAGCAAGGTCCTTAGATGTACTCCCTCCCGATAAGGCCGTAGATCTACTAGCAAGGAGGGTTTCAGGTCTATCCATTAAGAGAGAGCACGTAGTTATGGCTTTAAGGGATACGAAGCTAGAGCACGTTAAGTTTAGCTCCTGGAGCATCGAAGAACTGAAGCTCTTTACTAAGAGGTTAAGGAGTATTTCCAAGCCCATAGTAATTATTGCTAACAAGATGGATATACCCGAAGCCCAGGACAACTTAAGAAAGGCCTTAAAAGAGCTTAAAGGAAGAACGATCATCCCGGTAAGCGCTATGTATGAGCTTGCCCTACGTAGGGCTTCAAAATGTGGATTAATAGATTACATACCGGGAGATGCCGACTTTACCATAGCTAAACCCCAAGCTCTGAATAAGAGACAGTTAGACGCGCTTGAAAGGGTAAGGGATTTCATGAGGAGGTACGGGGGTACGGGGGTACAGCAAGCACTCAATACCGCGGTTTTCAACGTCCTTAAAATGATTGCCGTATACCCAGTGGAGGATCCCCATAAATTAACAGACCACGCAGGCCACGTCTTACCCGATGCCTACTTAGTTAGGGAGGGGGTGACAGCGATAGAGCTCGCATCTATGATTCATACAGACTTAGCTAAGGGCTTCCTCTACGCTATACTCGCTAAAAGCGGTAAGAAGGTAGGGGCTTCACACGCTTTAAGGGATGGCGATATAGTGAAGATAGTCTCAGCTACTGCCAGACATTAAGGTCAACGTTGCATAACCCCTTAACCCTCTTCATGCTGCCGTGCCCCTCGTAGATCGTGCATGGCGGTACGTCCTCACAAACGGTTACTCCTGGGTAGATCCATGAGTAAGCACCAACCTTCTTACCTGGGCATATCGACACATTAACACCCGTCTTTACGAAACCACCTATTAGGCCGCCAATCTTCCTCCTGCCGCTGCCTTCAAGCCTGCCCTTTACAGCGACTTTAACCTCGCCCTCGTCAAACCTTAAGTTAGCGAGAATTGTTCCAGCGCCTAAGTTCGCGTTCTCGCACACCACGGAATCCCCTACGTAGGACTGGTGCGCGATATGCACGTTCTCCATCACTACGCTCTCCTTAACCTCTACATTAAAACCTATCCTGGAACCCCCTAAAACCACCGTATATGGCCTAATGAAGGCGTTAGGACCTATTACAGCACCTTTACCTATTAGAGCTGGCCCGATAATGTACGTACCAGATAGAACCTCGGAGTCCTCTTCAATAACGACGCTCCCCTTAATTACCACCCCTCTCTCTACCCTTCCTCTCACCACGCTCCTATCTAGCCTTGAGAGTAGGTGCTTATTGATTTCAATAACCTTCCAAGGTCTTCCGATCTCAAACCACTCCCTTAACTTTAGTACTTTAATGCTTACCGAGCTGGTCGCGTTGTTTAATGCATCTGTTAATTCGTATTCCCCCCTCGAGCTCAGCTGAACATTCGCTAAATACCTCTCAATCCATTTACTAAACTTGTAGATGCCTGCGTTAACTAGGTTTGATGGCGGCTTAGATGGTTTCTCAATCACCCTCTGCACTCTGCCATTACTATCGGTGATTATAACGCCATACTTATCCGGGCTACTAACCTCAAAGGCCCCTATAACACTGCCTTTAGTAGCTACTAAAGTTCTTAGGTCCGTGGCGCTTACGTAGACATCTCCGTAAAGAACTATAAACTCCTCGTCTATGACATCGTTAAGCGCTTTTAATAGGGCATCAGCTGTACCTAGAGGCTTGCCCTGCTCAGTTACCTTAATAGGTATCCCTAATTTCTTCGAGTAGATGTGTGCAGCGTTAACTACTTGTTCTTTTAGGTAGCTAACAACTACAACGACCCTCTTAACCCCTGCCTCCTTAAGTACATGGAGCTGGTGCTCAAGTAAGGTGGTATTTAGTAGCGGTACTAAGGCTTTATGCCTTGTATGCGTTATGGGCTCTAAACCCTTACCATACCCCGCAGACAGTATTATACCTTCCACTTCCTAAGCACCTTAAAAATTAACTGAGGGGTTTACCCTAAGCATGTGGCTGTGCAATTATAACCGCTGGCTTCGGTCCCTCAGGTGATGGAATGGTAAGGAGCTTAGACTTGTAGATCTCTACCTTCCTGATCGGGTACACCTTTTTAGCCTGCTCCATGATCTCTAAAGCTAGCTTCCCGAAGACCATGGATTTCACATACTCCTCTAAACTTAACTTCTTAGCGCTCTCGCTCAAGACCCTCGTAATAACCCTCCTAATCAACTTCTTCTGGCTTGCCTTACACCTAAAGGCCGTTAAGGCGATCCCAGTTACCCTGAGACCGTATCCGTCCTTAGTCTGTACGTCAATAATGGCTTGAACCTTACTTGACTTCCTCCTAATTATCGACTTCATGTAATCCCTAGCGAGTTCATGGCCTTTAAACCTAGTATGTGCTGTGTCGTCTTTAACCTCGTAAACCTGGAAGAATAGGTGGATGTGATGCTTAGCGAAATCCCCTGTCAGGTCGAATAGTGTTACCTCGAAGACCCTGCCCATCAACTTCCAGTCCCTATCAACTGGTGTTATGCCTATGGGGGCGCTGCCAAACATAGGTGGCGCTAGTATTGTGTACCACTTCTTCAACTTCCACTTATCCTTAATCACGGGCCTCGACATACCTCAAGCCTAGACAAGTTATGTGTAGGGGCTTATAAGACTTTAATTAACTCCGATTACATGGTTAACCCTAGTGCTCGCCGTAACCAGGTAACGGGTTAATAACCTTTAAAACTAGTTCAACTAACCTAAGAACCTCATCTACCGTGGAAGCAGCTACTAAAATTGTTTTAGGGTTTAACTCCTTAAACTCCATAGAATATCTAATACATTCATTAACAACCTCATTCCTGATCTTGGAGCCCTTAGGGGGGAAGAGGTCATCAGGGATTAGTGCCTTATGTAGAGCTACTACGAGTTTTAAATCCTTAACACAATAGCTTAACTGAACAGCTAAGCCACCCACTACTAAACCCCGGCATACTTAATTACGTTAGCGAGCCTACTAGCTTTAATAACTATATAACCCCTGTGTAGGTCCGTATCATGCTTAAGTAACCCTATTAATAGCTTTTTAGTTACCGCCTGTACAGGTATGTACACATCGTCCCCTACCTTACCCAGAACCAGGTCGTTAGAACTAATTAGCTTGCTACCTCTAAGGGCTTTACCAGCAACTGTTAGTGAGAAACCCTCTATAGCGTCGATGTCTATGATCAGCATCCTACCTATCTTTTTATGGGAGCCCCTACGTACGGTATCAACTAGGCTACGTAGGAGGCCTAAGCCCCTCATGTATCCTATGCCATACCATATTAAGTGGTTAGTATTAAGAACTGTTAACGGAAGAACCTCAGGACCCTCTACATCGATAGCCCATGTTAGGATGTAGGATAGTAGGTGGATGTCCTTAACAAACCACCTAGGCTTTATTAAGTAGTGAGGGCCCTCAATCACCTTTCTGTCCACACCTAGAGCTTTAACTATATGGCTTACGTCTAGATCACTAGGTACCTCCTCACTCATGAAAAAGTCTGGAACCATTATATCCACGCTGTACTTAGCGGCCTCTGCAGGCGTTGCGTACACCCACCCTATTAGCTGGGGAGCCCTCACAACATCTAGAAGTCCCTCACTTACAAGCTTATTAACGAAATCCCTCTCCACCTCACTTAGCTCTCCGCTTAGAAGGCGTGGTGTGTGTTTAGAGATTAGTGAAGCCATAATTAGATACCTCAGCTCTTTAGGCATGATTACGTACTCGCTTAGAACCTGCCTTACAGAGTCAGCTAACAGCCTATACCTCAGTATATAAGATGATGCCCTGCGTATAGCTGAATCGCTTTCTGAGGTCTGTAGGTTAATGCATCCCTTACACGTTACTAAGTCCGCATTAATTGAGACCACGTTATTCACTTCATAAAGATTGCGGGAGGCTTCCACAGCATTAATTACCTCGAACGGCGTGTCCTGCCCCCTAAGGGCTTTAATGATCATGCCTGCAGTAAGGATAGACTCTATATCGTAGCCTAATACTACCTTTACACCATCCTTTAAGCCCCTTACACCCTCAATAAAGTTTCTTAATACCTCGTTAGGATTGGCCTTAGCTATATCCAGCGGCACTGTTCCACTCCCTAAAGTAATTTAGAGGGAGTGTAAAATACTGATGAGACCACCTAAGCTTTTCGGTGTAATGCTTAAAGTAGTTCCTCCAAAGATAGCTAGTAAAGTCCTTAGCTACTCTCAGAAAGAAGGACCAGCGGTTGGGAGACTAGTATCCTAGCTCTCTCAGGGTCATACTTCCAGTCCGGCGGGAGCTTGCCCACCCTCTTGTAGTACTTAATGAGTCTATGGATCTTAGACTCTATCTCTGTGAGACCTCTCTTGCTATGCGTATCTTTAGGGTGCTCCTCTAGATGGCGCCTAAGGTTTATAGCTCTCCTCATCAAGTTGTAAAGATCCTCCGGGACCGTTAGCTTAACGCCGTACTTGTTGAGAACCTTGTGGAGCTTAGTACCTAGAACGGATTTAACTAAGGGGATTCCATACTGATCTCTGAGGATAACACCAATCATTGAGGGAGGATACCCCTTCCTTGCTAACTCAACTATTATTAACTCAACCTCTTCCGGAGTATACTGAATCCACTTCGGAGCTACTGAAACAGGCGGCCTCGTTGAGTGCGACTGTCCCTTCTCTCTCCCCTTATTCAAGCTAGCCCACCTACCATTGTAGGGATTTCTAAGTCTTAAAACTCTTCCGCAGCCAGTCTACAAAGAGCTTAAAGGCTTTAGACCTATGCGAAACCCTGTTCTTCTCATTAATGTTCATCTCAGCGAATGTTTTAGAGGAGTTTACGGGGATGAATATGGGGTCAAAACCGAAACCCCCTTTCCCCTTAGCCCTGTAGGATATAGTCCCCCTAACCTCACCTTCAAATACATGGATACCTACCCCTGGGTCCGCGTAAGCTATTACGGATTTAAAAACCGCCTCCCTATGATCCACGTCACTCATGAGCTTAAGAATCCCGTTAATACCCAGGGTTTTGTATACATAGCTACTGAACGGGCCGGGGAAACCGTTTAAAGCTTTAATGAACAGACCTGAGTCCTCAACAGCTATTGGCTTACCGAGCTGAGCCATAGCATTCAGTGCTGCATGCAGCGCTACCGTCTTAAGGTCTACATCCTGAATCTCCACTTTACTTGAGTAGATGACGTTAACCTCAACACCATACAAACGCCCGAGCTCAATTAACTCCCTAGCCTTCCCCTTATTAGTGGTAACAAAGCCCACCTTAAACATTTACATCCCCCTCCTCTCCTCAACATACCTACCCCTCATCCTTATTTCCTTAACCTTGTCCTTAATCAAATCGGCTAACTCAGGCCCTACTACCTTACCATAACCTTTAAGGAAGCAGCTAACCACCTTACTAGCATAGCTATAGTGCGTGCTCTCAAGAGATCTTATGAAGAGATGAACATCAACACCTCTATCCTCAACCTCGCTACTGAACCTCGATAAGCCAAAGTCGACAGCGTAGACTTCACCGTTAGGGCTCACTATGATGTTAGATGTAGTTAAGTCGCCGTGAACTATACCAGCTTTGTGAAGCCTGCCGGTTAGGACTCCTACATCTTCAATAATACTGCAT
The DNA here is from genome assembly GCA_002255065.1 of Desulfurococcales archaeon ex4484_204. Taxonomy (GTDB): domain Archaea; phylum Thermoproteota; class Thermoprotei_A; order Sulfolobales; family NBVN01; genus EX4484-204. The sequence continues at coordinate 17,773 of NJEF01000002.1, forward strand.
GCTTGAGCTACGCTAACGCTACTAAGAACATCCTTAAGTAGCTCCCCCTCAATATATTCCATTACTATTAACGCTTTATCAATATCGATGTAGAAAACTACGGGCACGTTAACACCGCTTAACCTCGCATTAATCAGTATCCTCGATTCGTTAATCGTCCTTGCTCTCCTAACCTCGCTATCTAGCCTTGAGTCTCTGTAGGGCTTAGACACCCTAAACTTGTATACCGCCTTAAAGCCTAGGAATATATACTTTATTAAAACTGCCTCAGCACCTACATAGATCACCTCAGCCTTAGAGCCACGGTATATCGACCTGGTCAAGCCTCCACCTCTGCTTTACATACGCGTGCTCCGGCTTAATAGTGACCCCATGTTTAAACATCAATATACCGGTCCAGGCAATCATTACACCGTTATCTACGGAGTACTTAGGGGGTACAACAGCTAGCCTCACACCCCTCTGCCTTGATAGAGCCTCAAATTTCTCTCTTAAGTACTTACTTGCAGCTACTCCTCCAATAAGCAGCATCTCAGTCTTTCCTGTATGTGCCAGAGCTCTTTCAGCGACCTCCACAACCGCTGAATACGCTACCTCTCTAACGCTGTAGCATATATCCTCCAAGCTATACCTACCCTGCCTGTACAGCCTAAGAGAGGCCGTTAAAAGACCCGAGAAGGACACGTCTTGACCCTTAACAACATACGGTAGCTTAAGTAGGACCTTGCCTTCCTCAGCACACCTGTCTAGCTGATGTACGCCCCCTACAACATAGGGGGGTGCTAAGCCGACCTCCCTTACGAATACATCCATAAAGTTACCTAGAGCGATATCTAACGTCTCACCAAGTACTCGGTACCTGCCCCCGGAGTACGCCGCTATCATAGTGTTACCACCCGATAGGTAGATTATCAATGGGTCTTTAACACCAGTTATTAACCTCCCCACCTCGATATGGGCTACCGCGTGGTTAACGGGTATGAGAGGTTTACCCAGGTATACAGCTAGTGCTCTCGCTATGGTTGCACCAACCCTTAAGCACGGTCCTAAACCCGGTCCTAGAGCAACCGCAATACCATCTACGTTACTTGCATTAACGCCTGACGCCTTTAACGACTTATGAATAACCTTGGGGGCTACCTTCATAAAGTACAGAGATGCCTCCCTAGGATGTATCCCCCCCTTCTCAGGGACATACTCAGCTCTCTCGTCGGAGAGAATGTAGGGTTCTTGATCCTGGACTACAGCTACACCGAAGGTGTGCGCTGTTGACTCTATCCCTAGAACCTTCATAGCACCACTTTACCTTTTCCTCACGTATTCTACGTAACCACAATACCCACAGTGCCATCTGGGTACGGGCTCCCTATGGAAAGCCATAACTCTCCCACACTTAGGGCAAACCCTATTCTTAAGCCTTATCCTCCCTGTTCGGTAGTCTATCTTGTATAGTTTATGTCTTGAAGCCACGATGTGGTTACCTCCTATGCCTCCTTAATAAATACTCTGGCTCGAACATCCTTAAGCGGTTTAAGTCACTATATATATGGACGATAGCCTTAGATATACCTATGCCGTACTCCGTCAGTATTTTAGTAACTACGATGAGGTCCTCACCTTTCTTATAAAGATTTGATAATGCTTTAACCAAGTTAAGCCTTGAGGGGGCTCCCTTACCTATGTGGTTAACTATGACGTGAACCTCAAGCCTCCCTACTAATTTGTTCTCCCTCTCCTTAACCACCTGCACTAGGGAGTTATCTGGCAGCCGGGCCTCTTTAAGAGCTCTTACCTCCTCCATACACTACACCTTACTAGACATATGTCCCTCTATTAAAACGTTTAGGAACCTAACCTAATAGCGTACCTCCCGGGGTGCTTCAAACCCAGCATCTTAGCTATATCCGACCTCTCAACATCAACTATTATCACCATCCCAGCCCAGTCGTCGGTGAAAGACTCGGAACCGCACACTGGGCATTTCCCTACCTCGTGGGGAACTAGGTGTTTACACTTAGTGCACGCCTTAAACGGCTTAACCTTCCCCCTTCTTGCAGGCATAAGCGCTTCACCTACGGCCTTACCTTACCTAGCGATGGTTGCCTTAACGTCATTCCAACCCTTATAGTGGCTGGTGGGGCTAGCGTAACGTTCACAATTCTGCCCCTCACTATGTCGCCCCTACTTATAGTAACCTTAGTCTCCTCACCAATCAGCACCCCCCTAACTTCATCGTAGATCATTTTATCATCCATTATCTGGGAAACGTGTACGAACGCATCAATAGGCCCTATATTAACAAATATACCGATCTTCTTAATATCGACCACCTCGCCCTCAACTACTTCGTTACTTATAGGGTAGAACGTTACTAGCTTAGCTCTAACCTCATGATATGTAGCCCCGTCACCAGGTATTATCATACCCTCCGGGTTAACTTTAATGTCAGCTATAGCTATTACTAAACCCATTAACTGATTTACCCTGCCGACATACTTCTCCCTAAGTAATTCGTAAGCTATTCCCTCTAGGTTCTCCCCGAAACGATCAGGAGGTATCCTCACTATGTCTTCTATCTCGACTAATCTAAACATCGCTAACCACCGACCTATTTCAAGGATCTAGCTATGGATTTTTTAAGCATTACCTTATCACGCTCACTAACCTTAATGAACTACACCTCTACGAAAACCCCTCTACCCTCCCACCACGTAACTACTCTAACCCCTAACCTCTTCAACCTCCTTCTTAACTCCTTATCATTCGTAGCAACGATAAAGCCTTTAATAGACATTACCACATTTTCTATCTCTTCATCAGCTACTGGGAAGTCCTCACGCGTGTACAATACATTAACCTTTCCCTTTAAGTATTCAAGCGCTAACCTTGCCGCCCTACCCTTCCTACCCTGATGTATGGTAGACAGCCTTATTAGCTCCTTTATAACGCCCTCGGTTACGTAGTACTCGCATCTAGCCCCTAAGGCCTCATCCAGCTTCTCTATTACGTCCACCCCCTCGTAGATCATGAGTAGGACGCTAGTATCTAAAACGACGAGGCAGCCTCCCTTAAACCTTAAACGTTGATGATCTTGCCCCAACCCACTAGCCTCCACCTACCGAGAACCTGCCTACTAATCGCTACCCTCATCCCCCTCCACACAACTATTGGCCTCCTAAGCCTTAACTCCATAAGGCCCTTTCTAAGTCTCGTAACGATACCTAGCGTTACAGCTGCACCAGCGGTAATCATGATCCTTTCACCAGGACTTAAAGGCTGAACCTTAACAAGCTCCTTAGTTCCGATAACCCTCTCCATCAACTGATACTCCACGGTAATAGAGCCGACGGGATCCGGAACCGTACCCAGCTTACCAAGTACGTTACCAACCAATCGATCAGCTTTAGTTAGGGACGGATCGAGCTTTGTCCCCACAGCAACAAGTCCGCCGGGCTTAGCCTCCTCGTACCTCCTCACCCCAAACCTTATGCTGACTACCTCCGATGTTAATGGCTCATAGACCTCTCTACTACCCCTCACCACCCTAACACCTGGCTTTATCTCAATCTCATCTCCCTCTCTCAACACACCCCTCAGCAACGAGCCCCCAACAACGCCGCCGACAAGCTCGTTAGGTGGTGTCCCGGGTTTATTCACCTCAAACGACCTCACAATAAACATTAGAGGGGGTGATGCAAGATCCCTTTCCGGTGTTGGTATGAACTTCTCTATAGCCATTATTACCGCATCTATGTTAACCTTGTGTAAGGCGCTCACAGGGATTATAGGGGCGCCCTCAGCCCACGTCCCCTTCAGGAAGTTCCTTATCTGCTCGTAGTTCTTCATGGCCTCATCCTTACTCACCACGTCAACCTTGTTCTGAATAACTACTACATCCCTAACACCTATTATGTTGAGTGCCGCGAAGTGCTCCCTTGTCTGCGGATGAGGACATGGTTCATTAGCAGCTATTACTAGGAGCGCGCCATCCAT
>NJEF01000028.1 GCA_002255065.1 Desulfurococcales archaeon ex4484_204
ACTAACCGATATAGGGAACTCACCAACCCCTGGTATGTATATCATGTTAAACTGGCCCGGTTTAGGCCTCTTAAACCCTCTTGGTAACTCTGTATAGTATGTCTTAACATTTAGTGCTTCATCAACTACCTTAACTATTCTAGCTGGTTTAGGAGTCATTAACTCTTTAATACCCATTACTTACTCACCTCCTAATAATTGACTTAATAACATCTCTAAGATCTATTCCTGCAGGACACCACGTTATGCACCTACCACAGCCTACACATCCGAATGTTCCGAACTGTTTTACCCAGTATGAAAACTTATGTAGTAGCCAGTGCCTATACCTAGCCCATAGACTAGGTCTAAAGTGCCCTCCGGCTACTTCAGCGTACCTATAACTAAAACACCCATCCCATATACGTACTCTTTCCGCACTACCATCGAGGTAGGGTATATCTTCTATATCGAAGCAAAAGCATGTTGGACATACCATGTTGCAGTTTGCACATCCAAGGCATTTCTTAGCTACATCCCTGTAAACGTTAGAGTTCATTCTTAGTTCAAGAAGTTCAGGTAAGTTTTGTATGTCAAAACCCGCTTTAGCCTTACTATACGCTTTAGCCATTAACTCCTCAAAGACCCTATAGGTACTATCATCTATGGGCCTAACTCTGAGCTTACTCATGATGCTAATCCCTATTTCCGACCCAGCTTCAATAACTAGTAAGCCTCTTTCGGGTATCTTAGTATAAGCTATATCAAACCCGTACCTAGCCCTAGGTCCTGTACCCATTGTCGAGCAGAAGCATGTATTACCTGGCTCAACACAGTTTTCAACAATTATTAATAGGTTCTTCCTTAGTGAAAGGTAGTACTCATCACCTAAAGACCCCTGAACCTTATCCATAACCTTAATGGCTGCTAAATCACATGGTTTAATGCCGAGGAAGGCTATTTTACCGTGATCGTACTTAGGGAAGATCACCTTCCAGTCCTTAGTTATCTTAAAGAGCGTTAGTCTTGGAGGGTAAAGAAATCTTTTAGGTGAGTCAGGTCCATGTCTAAAGAAGGAGCCCTTCCTTAACCTATAAGTGCCTGGGGCCTGTAAATCCTCGACATCATGTGCGATCTCCTCATAAGATTCAACGAAATCTAGCCTGATTACACCATCAATAACCTTAGGCGCTATAACCTTATAACCTAACTCTTTAATGACATCAAATAGCCTCTTAAGTTCACTAATACCGGCCTCATATAGACCCGTAACTGACAGTATAACCACCGCTCATCAATTATTATACTGCACACTATAAAATACACCATCATAAATAAATTAGTTAGGTTTTAAAGATCCTATTAAAAGTTTAAGCAGCAATCTATGAATAGTATGTACCCCCGAATTATTGCCACGTTAAATAATGAATTACCCTCCAATTAAGTACGTTACATTGTTGATTAGTTACCTCCCACAGGTATTAAGTTAATCAGAATGTTTAAGCTAGCCTTGTACTAAGCTCTTTAACCTAGGCTGTGATTTAATTATGATGAGTGATGTAATACCTAAGGAGTTTTACTTGAGGGACCCGGCTATTGTTGCTAAGGAGCTCCTCGGTAAACTTTTAGTTAGGGTAGTAAGTGGTGTTAAGTTATCTTGTATGATTGTTGAAACTGAGGCCTACTATGGTGTTGAGGATCCAGCATCAAGAGCTAGGAGAGGTGGTGACTTAGCTAGGGTCATGGCTTCTGATGTGGGTAGGGCGTTAGTATTCATGGTCCATGGTAATTGGTTATTCAATATCGTTGCTCATGAGGAGGGAGGTGTAGGCGCTATCTTAATTAGGGCTTGCCAGCCCATAGAAGGTATTGAGGTAATGATAAGGAGTAGAGGTGTTAGAAATGTTACTAAGCTAACTAATGGTCCAGGCAAGTTAACTAAGGCCTTAAGCATAGATAAAAGATTTCATGGCAAGCCTGTCTACGTTAGAGATTATGGGTTATGGATAGAATACTTCCAGGACTTGAGCAGTACTGTGGTTAGCTCTTACCGTGTAGGGGTTCGTGAAGACTTACCAACTAAGTTAAGATTTTATGTAGGTGGTAATCCTTACGTCTCTAGAAAGTGAATTGAGGGATTCAGAGCTTGCTGCGTAGACTCTTAAGCTACTCAGGTAGGAGTTTCTCTAAGGTTTTAGAGTTCTTAACTTCATGTACTGATCAGTGTACTTACCCACTAACTGAGTTGTATACCATAATGATTGAGATCATGTCTAGTTCTCATCGAGCTATGTAGTACGGAATATAACTCGACTGCTGAGCGAGCTAGAAAACCAGGCCCTATACTCCTTTTCCTATAAGGTATTATAGACTGGATAACACACCTTACAATAAAATAAGCTTTTTTATGATGAACAATTAACAATGCACATAAAGTGTAAGTGGGCTCCATGGTGAATAAGGCAAAAGCAGGTATTATGGTGTTTACTCTAATAGGCTTACTACTTAGTGTTGCAGGCATTACACTTATCTTTTACTTTAATTTCGAAGCAGTGAATCTAAACCATATGTTGAGATATGCAGGCTTAGGATTAAGTATTCTAAGTACTGTTTATAGGTTTCCATATTAGTAGTAGGAATATTAAGTATTAGGGAGATTTAAGAAGGCAGGCCTAAGTTACTATCTTAAGTGCTAAGTATCTACACTCTTTAACACTCCATAAAGCACATCATTAAGCACTCTTCCTGATGACACCCTCAGATTCCTCCTTATACCTCCATAATCCTTTCCCAAAGCTTATAACGATAATTCCTAAAGCATCAATTAATTGATCACTTATAAGTGCCTCATCCAGGCTAGGATTTACGATAAGTTTAACCTTAACATCTTCAACATAATTGTTATCACTTAATACTAGGTTAACCCTAGCATCCTCGTCAATGACGTAAACAGGAGCCAGGCCACCAGCAGTATATGCCTCCTCTAATGTGAACCTCTGTGAAGGCCAGATACCTAGTTCTTCAGCAATACTTTGGGGAATTGCTAGCTCAGGTTCAGCGCTCTCGTATCCTGAATTCACTAATGCCCTCAATATTAAGCAATGACCCTTAACACACAACCTAACCCTTACCCTAACACCCATACCTATCTGACCCTCTCGTAAACACCCAACCTTCTAACCCTACGAAATACGCCCATCCTCCTCCTTATCTCTCCCCTAATTTGCTGAACCTTCTTCATAACTCCGCTCCTCACGTAAGTAAGTTCTTAAGAAGTATTAAAATTAAGATCTCGCTAAGTAATCTTAAAGCTCAGCTACCGTTCACCTAAGCCGTATCTTCATCTATCTTTTTATACTGCATTGGGTGGTTGGGTTCATCACAGTCTCCCTCGGGCAAGCTTCGGGGGCAGGGCTCCCCTCACCCAAGAGGTGTAATCAAACCCATAAACCCCAAATCAATAAGTTTATGCCTCCTAGAGGCGCTAAAAGACACACCAAGATACAGAAAGCTACAATCCAGCTTCAACTCCTCCTAACAAGTTCCTTAAGTATTTGAGCTCTTAGCTCTAACTCTTCATATATTAACTTAATCTCCCTCCTGGTTATGCCTCTCACTGTCGCGATTTTCTCCTCTAATAGGTAGCTAATACCTCTGCCCCTAAATAGGAACTATCTGTTAAGGGATCCCATGTAGATACTAGAACGTATATTACTGAGTCAGCTATTGCATCGTAACCTAAAATCTCCTCCCAAGTATTACACCTTCCCTATATACGGCACTTTGAATTATGACGGAGTAAAGATCGTCTAACCGTGTTTTAGGTACGTTAATAGGCGGCGATGTTATTCTCTGAATAAGCCTTAATACACTACCTGCGTGGAAATGTAGCTAAAAGAGGGTGGCCAGTGTTATGTAGTGCTATGGGCTTACAGCCCATGAATAGCTCTGTAGGAGGTACTGAAATATCGTAAACATAGCCCTCTTAGCTTACCCTCTTCAGGAGTTTTAAATCACGATCCTTAATTCTTAAACTCTTAGAGTACTTTAATACCTTGGTTATAACTTCATTAAGCTTAAGGTATGGTCCATTTCCTAATACCTCCTTAGCTAACTCCCTTAAGTCAACATCTATACCGTACCTTTCAATAACGCCTCTTACTGCCTTAATCAAGCCCTTTAGATATTGACGACGCTCCCCTCATTACCACCTTTAAGCCATAACTCTCTCAATAACTCACCATCATATACCTTAGAGCCGTTAGCTACTAGATTTAAAGGTCCTTTTAAAGTAATTAGCAAGTCACCCTCACGTATCATAGTAATAGGCTTGGGAACTATAAGCATGGAGTTAGTATCTAAGACATAAACACTATGAGAACCCGTAGCTATTAGTTTAAAGTTATCGCCATACACCATCTCATAGGCATGATCCACCCTTTGCCTTAAAACATAGGCTATAGAGCCCCATGTAAGCCTCCCCTCACGGTTAAACGTTAAGACTCTACAGTCACCTGAAATCATTACGGGCTTACCATCATTTCTATAGGGTGTCATGTATAGTGAGTCAATAAACTCACCTATAGGTACCAACTCGGGCTTACTCGCCGACCCCCTCCATATGAGTATTGATGTATCCCGTGAAACACTTTGCATTGCTTGGAACGCTACATTACCCCCAGCACCCCTAATCTCGCCTACTATCATGTAGTTTGGTCTCTGCCTTAACGCTGCCTTTAGCAGGTCAAACATAGTAACGCTAGACTCAACACTACCGGTATCTCTGGTGAGCTCCCTAACCCAGTTCTCATGGGGTACTTGAACCTCAGCAGTATCTTCTATGGTTATTATCTTAGCTGAGGGCCTTATAAGGTTATGATTGTATTAAGACCCGTAGTCTTACCTGACGCTGTCTCACCTGAGATGAACCCGCTCATACCCTAGAGAACTTTACTTATAGTGAAGTTGCTGCCCCTAAGACTTACATCTGTACCGAAGACTATGTTTATACGGCTACTATCAGGTAATGTGGCGCCAACTATAGGTTTTGCATGGCTCACAGGCTTACCTATTCTTACACTTAGCTCTATAACAAACCTGCCAAGCTCTTCCTCAGTCTTAAACCCTATATTAGTTTCCAAGGAGCTAAAAATCTTGTGAACGAGATATATGCAGCCAACACCATCACAACTTATATCCTCAATAAATCCTTAATGAAGAGCTCTAAAACATCTAAGCCAACCTTATCCCTTATGAAGTAGTACTTAAGGTACTCATAATCTTCTCTATAAACTGGTATGTATTTAAGACCTCTAGAACGTAGTAACGACTTATAATCAATCCTCTCATCAACAACCCTAACTATCTTATCGAGCAGTAAAAGTAGCCTCTTCTTCTCCGTACCCAGCGGCAGGGACCCTAGAGGAGCTACGCTAGCTACAGCTAAAACCCTGCCTTAACGATTTAGAAGGTAGCTACTCATTAGCGGTACCGCAACCTAGCGGTAACCCCGCTACCGGTTTAGGCCTGCCGCTCTATAGGTGCTCCGAGGACTTACGGCTAGCAGCGTACCCAACTACAGCACCGATCGCTGAGGCAACAATTACTACGGCAATGAGCTCCGGGCCCGGGGGGCCTCCCCAGAATGCTGGGTTCTTAGGGGTTGCAGTAACTGTAACGGTCTTGGTAGCCGTGACCGTTACCTCAGCACCGCCACCAGTGGTTCTCGTAACAGTCTCTGTAACGGTGACCGTCTTAGTTACCGTGGTTACGGGCTGGGTAGCTACGGGCTTGGACACCCCTACCTGGAGGGCTGAGTATATTAGGAGGAGGGAGTAGGAGGCGGCCATCTCGCACAGCACTATGACGTCCCTGGAGGTGTTAACGAGCTCCGCCCTCTCTAGATAGAAGGCGGGTAGGAGCACTGTAAACCCTGCGTCAACGAGCCTGCTGCCCAGGGCTTCAGCACCAGCCTTAGCATAGGGTGCTAGCTTCCCCGAGGTTCCTAGGGCTTCATGCATTAGCGCTACCCCTGTTGAGAGGGAGTTAACGGCTGTTGCTGCAGCCTCAATAACCCTGCCCTCGCTTACGAACCTCCTAACGTCCTCAACACCTACGCCACCCACCTGGGCACCTATCAGGGTTTCTAGGTACAGCCTAGTTATGAGGGCGAAGCTCGATAGGGTTACAACACCCCTACCCAGGAAGGCCTTACTGAGCTCCTGCCCCCTAGACACCCTGCTAGCTATGTCCATGAACTCCTTAGCGCTCATAGCCCTCCAGTAGGAGTAGATGGCGTAGCTAAGGGCGTCCGAGCCCTCAGGCCTTAGGGGGAGGATGGGGGTCTCCTCAGCTAGCTTAATTGTTCTGTTAGCCTCCATAGCCCTTATGTACGAGGCTACAGCTAGCTGTAGCTGGGTGTCCAGGAAGGTGCTGCGGGACTCAAAGCCCTCTAACTCCTTAGCGACGTAGTTAACGAGCTCCCTAGCCCTGCTTAAGTAGGCGTTAACTGATGCCTGCAGGTCCCTAATAGCCTTCTCGCGGTTAACACCGTACTCAGCTATGAAGTCAGCGACTATCGATGCGTAGGTAGATGTTATCGCTGCCTGGAACGCCTCCGACGCAGCGCTGTAGTACTTCCCCCTACTTAAGTACTCCCTAGCCCTCTCAAGGGACTCCCTAGCTACCTGTACCTTACCCCTTAACTCCTTAGGTAAGCTCTCCTCAACCCCCTCAACGCTGCTTAGGTTGCCCTCAGCAGCCTTAACGATGTCGCTGTAGATCCTGCTAAGCTCCCTAGCGATGTCTGGTGTGTAGGTAAGTGGGTGCCTATGTATTGGGAGCTCCCCACCCGTTAGGTACCTGTACGCCTCGATGACGCTCCCCACATCGCGGACCTCAACGCCTAGCTCCCTACCGAGCTCCGTTAGGTTAACCTCAACCGGCACGACCCTCCTAGTTACTATGGTTACCCCCCCAGCGGTCCTGTTCTCAACAACCTCCCTAGTCTCCCTAACGACTAGCTGGCCCTTAGGCACTAGGAAGAGCTTAGCACCAGCTGACGCAGCTGCCCTAAGCTTCTCGGGGATACCGCCAACAGGCCCTATGGTTCCATCAGGCTCTATCATGCCGGTCATCGATACATCTCCCCTAACCGTGGTGTTGGTGAGGAGGGAGAGCAGCGCTGCAGTCATTGCAGCGCCAGCGCTGGGCCCCCCAATGGTTGTTGAGTTGGACTCTATCCTTATGAAGTAGTCGTAGCTGCTGAAGTTAACCCCGGCGTAGGTTGCTGCTACTAGGGCTGCTACCCTAGCAGCTGCCTGCATATCGATCATTGAGAGAGGCTCTACGGATAGGTACACAACTCCCCTACCAGGCCATGCAATACCTACCTCGAGGGTCGATATAACCCCGTGCATAGCGCCGTGCTCGTCGACGTAGACGGCGGGAACTTTAAGCCTTGTGAAGCGGGCGTACCTGTAGTAGGTCTCGGCCCCCACGAGCTGGGTCGCTGCAGGCGTTAAGGTGATTAGGGCTACCACCGCGATAGCTGCTAAGGCCTTCCAGGCCATCCCTCCATCACCTATAGAGTGGTTGCAAGTAAGGTTTTTGGTGTTTGCGGTGCTAGCTTATTAGGAGCTCGCGGAACTCCTCCTTAAAGCAGGCCAGCATGGCGGCGACCTCCCCGATCCCGTGCTTAATGGCGTCGGCGTCTAGGTCGCTCCAACCCCTTACGAGGCCCTCTAAAGCTTCCTCAACCCTATCCAGGTATGGCTTCATAACCGCTTCGTAGACACCTACGGACCCCCTCCTCAACGCCTTACGAAGCCCTCTAACCCCCTTTAAAGCCCTCTTAACATCCCCTAGAGCGCTCCTCACATAGACCTTGCTCATGGAGTCGGGGAATATCGGTAGCCCTCCCTGAATGCTTATGAGGGTTACCTCCCTGAGGAACCTCCTCCTAGCAGCTCTATCGGTAGCTAGCTTAACGCCTGCATCAACTTTAAGGGACGCTATCATGAGGAGCCTAATAACGGAGTCCACAACCTCTAGAGGCTTCCTCCTAAACAACCCCCATCTACGTATAGTGGTTGCTGGAGGGAATAAGTAGCTTACTAGGTAGTGAAGCTAAAAGGGGTGGCTGGATATAGAGGTGGTGGTAGTTTGAGCATTAGGTCGCTGGTAGTGCTGGTGATCGTGACCGTATCAATAGCTGCAGCCGCTGCCTACGCTCTAGGGGTAGGGCGCGGCGGGTCCTCAGCAACCACGACGACTACGACGACTAAGGCTGCAACAACTACGACCCAGGTGGTTGAGGGAGCTATATACCTGGTATACAGGGATAGACCCCCAAGCGCTAAGGCCGTGGAGGGGGTGATGAAGCTCTTCGAGGAGAGCGTCTACAAGGGCTCGATGCCCTTCACCATAGACGTGGTGCACGTGAGTAAGTGGAGGTGGGGGAACGTATCGGTGATGGTCTACCCCCTTATAGTCCTTAAGGTCCCCAGGCTCACGGAAGACTTAAGCAACGTCGTTAAGCCTTTGGGAGGGGATACCTACCTCCTAAAGCAGGTCCTGATACCCGAGATCGCTAGGAGGGTCGGCCTCAGCGTTGAGTACACCTACACAGCTGAGGCCTACATAGTTAACGGCACAACGCCTTATACATCGATCCCTAAGCTTAAAAGGGAGGTCGTTAAGCTCATGAAGGACCTGCTGTCAGCAACGATCCTAGCTAACATAACTAGGATCGAGTTCCTCAGCCCGTCTGAGGTTAGCGGGGTGGGCACCTACCCCACGATACTGTTTAAGTCGGGGTTCGACCTTAGTAAGGAGGTCCCCTATCTCGAGAGGGCCGGGGAGTACCTAGTGTTTAAGGACGTGTACGCCTCGAACATAGTTACAGCCCTATCGAGCTTCGCGGGTAGGGAGCTAAAGCTGGAGACAAGGGTTAGGCCCTCCCCCTCAGGGCCCCACATAGGTAGTAGCAACGCCTCGGTGGAGGTTTACACCTACACAGACCTCGACTGCCCCTACTGCGCTAGGTTCTTCACTAAGGTGCTGCCCAGCCTCATAGAGGACTACGTAGGTAGGGGGGAGGTAGCTGTCTACTTTAAGCCCTTAGTGGTTCATGAGGAGAGCATGGAGGGCCTAGCCCTCCTAACCTGCTACTACCTAAGCACGAACGACTCCATGGGGTACTACGAAGCCCTTAAGGAGCTCTACGAGAAGGCCTTAAAGGAGGAAAAACCACCTACAG
>NJEF01000029.1 GCA_002255065.1 Desulfurococcales archaeon ex4484_204
CTAGGAAGACCTCCTGGGGGCTAGGGAGACCGCCGGGTCTATGAATATGGTTACGTCGCTAGTCACGACCTGGGTAGCCATTGAGCGAACACCTAAGCTATCGTAGGCTATGAGCCTTAACCTCGTCAGCACCCACCAACTACACAGACAACTAACACCTAATGAACCTACCACCTAATGCGGTGGTTAAAACCAGCCCGCTACCAGGGGTTCAGCCAGTCAGCTAAGCCTTATAGGGCTTGGTGCAGACCTTGCCACGGCGTGGGTGACGGGATCGTGATAGCCTTAATGACTTTCCTCCTAGTCATTCTCTTCTCAATAATTGTTGTTAGGGTGGGCACCGTAGCCCTTAAGATGACTGGGCTGGCTAGGGACGTAGCGGCCTTCCAGGCCCAGTCAGCCTTCTCAGGCGTCGGCTTCACCACCTCCGAGTCCGAGTACGTTGTGTCCCACCCCGTTAGGAGGAGGATCATCAGGATCCTCATGCTTCTAGGTAGCGCCGGCCTTACATCCGCTATGGCCACCCTAGTCCTGACCTTCATCGGCAGGACACCCGTTGAGATGGCCTTCAGGGGCCTGTGGCTAGCCCTGGGGCTGGTAGCCCTGTACGTCTTCGCTAGGTCTAAGCTGGTTGATAGAGGGCTCAGCTGGGTTATTGAGAGGGGGCTGGAGAGGTGGACCCACATAAGGGTTTACGACTACGAGCAGCTGTTAGGGCTTAGTAAGGGTTTCACAATATCCCAGTTCAAGGTTAGGGGGGATAGCTGGGTTGCTGGTAAGAAGTTGAGGGATTTAAAGCTAGATGAGGAGGGGGTCCTAGTGCTATCGATATATAGGAAGGTCGATGGGGAGGAGAAGTTTGTTGGGGCTCCGAACGGGGACACCGAGGTGATGGCAGGGGACGTCCTCGTCTGCTACGGCCCTGAGGAGGCGATCCTCAACCTATCCAAGAGGCTTAAGGGCGTTAAAGGGGATATGGAGCACGCTGAGGCTATAGCTAGGGAGAGGGTTAGGGAGGAGTTGAGGAGGCTGTCAGGGGGTTACGACTGAGGTTAGAGCACGAACAGCGCTACGGCAGCGATAATGAATACGGCTAGCCACGTGCTAACGGAGTACCTCATGACCTTAAAGCCGTCTAGAGGGGGGATCGGTAGTAGGTTGAAGAACGCTAGCCATATATTTACGCTACCTATGAAGTCTGTGTAGTAGCTTGCGGGGGGGCTGAGGAACTTAGACGCTATGGAGAGACCTAAACCGATCACTAAGTTCGTTAGCGGGCCTGCTATGGAGACCCTGAACTCTACGTCTGGCGGGGGTATGCCGTAGTAGGCGTATATAACAACGGCCCCCGGCGCCGCCAGGACTATCGGTAAGCCCCACAGCTTAGCCGTTATTAAGGCGAGGGCTAGGGCTATTGCTAGCCCCGTGTACCACGCCCTGTACCTAGCTACTAGGCCGTACCTCCTAGCAACCTCCCTATGGGCTAGCTCGTGGAAGACGAAGGCAGTAGCTACTGCTACAGCGGATACCGCTAGGCCCAGGGCCTGCCCCCTAATCAGGTAGCCAGCCCCGAACGCTATGGTTAGGACCGCCCACGACACGATTAGGTCTAATGCCTCACTCCTCAGCCCCTGGGGAGGCCTCCTATAGGATGGAAAACCCCACCTATACGTTCCCAGCACCTAAGGCATGTAGAACAGGACTTATTAAGTCTAAGCTGTACGTGGGCTAGCCCCTCACCAACACCTTAACGTCCTCCTTCACGTGCAGGTCTAGCTGCGGGAACGGTATCTCGACGCCGTGCTTCTTGAGCTCCTCCTTAATCACCTCTAGGAGTGCTGCCTTAGTCGGGAACCAGACTTGGGAAGGGGTCCAGCACCTGGCTGTTAGAACTATTGCTGAGTCGGCGAACTCGTTGACGAACACCTCGGGCGGGGGTTCCTTGAGGACGAAGGGGTGACCCTCCATAACCTTAAGTATTGCCTCCCTAGCCCTCCCAACATCTGACCCGTAGGAGATCCCTATGCTGTACACCACCCTCCTAGCCACCGCCCTGCCGTAGTTCATTATCGCTGACTGGAACACCTTGTCGTTAGGAACCCTAACTATGTAGCCGTCCCAGGACCTTATCTTAGTTGATAGAATGCTTATATCGATAACCTGGCCGCTTACGTCCCCAACGCTTACGGGGTCACCTATCTGCAGGGGCCTGTCTATGTATAGGAACACACCGCTGATTAGGTTGGAGAAGACTGTTTGGGATGCCAGGCCGATGACTATGCCCGCAATACCCCCAGCTACCAGGAGCCCCGTGAGGTCTATCCCTAGGGGGCTCAGGGAGGCCATAACACCTAGCGCTACAACCCCGTAGACCACGACCTTCTCAATAACTGCGTACACGTGGGGCTCAACCCTCGGTTTAAGCCCCCTCCTAAGCGATAGCCTTATGAAGAACGCCACCACGATGACTACGGCTATAGCTGCAGCTACACCTACGTACTTAAGGAGCTGGTCCCACGTAGCCTCGATGGCTGTTACGGAGCCCATGAAGCCCACCTCACGGTGGTTAGGTAGCCCCTAAACACGTGCATGCTCGATAGGGGGTTAGGCCTAGCAACCTCAACACCCTCCTCAACGGGGGGCAGCCTGGTTAGGTCAGCGAAGAATCCCACGGGAGTCCGCCTAGACCTTAAGACCTCGTAGTAGTACCTACCCCTAACCTCATAGAAGATCAGGTTCTCGGCAGGGACTATCACGTATTTAAGCACTACTGGCTTACCGTTGGTAACGACCCTCACCTTAGCTAGGGCCTCAATCCCTACATCCCCCGGCTCGCCGGAGTAGGCCTTGCTCTCGTAGTACCTGCACACGAGCCCGTCGACCACGTTCCCGTGCAGGATGTGCTTAACCTTAAACGGGGTTACAACCCCTACTAACTCCTTGTTAACGACGACTGCTAGCTCGTAGGGCACCTTAACCCAGAGGTCCAGGTCCTTACCAACGATTACCGGATTCCTAATCTTTATGTAGAGGTACTTAGAGAGCTTTAGCGGTACGTGTATTGGGGGTACCGGTAGGAGGGATACCTCGAGGTCATCGCTAACTAAGTACTCAAGCCTGCTATAGGGGTCCTTAATGGTCAGCAACCCCTTATCCCTAACCACCTCAACTACCCCTACCCTGAGCTTGCTGCCAGGCTTAACGTAGCGCACGCCACCACCTCATCACAGCTTAGGGGCTAATACTGTAAAAGGTTTAGAACATATTAGTTGCGTAAACAGCTTTATTAACGTAGGTGGCGTGGGTGCGTAGGTACGGGCTCCTAACGGAGAAGCAGTACCTAGTCCTTAAGCTCAGGTTCTCGGGCATGACTCAGGACGAGGTCTCTAGGGTGTTAGGGACTACTAGGGAGAACGTAGCTATAATTGAGAGGAGGGCTAGGGAGAGGGTAGCCCTAGCTCTAGAGACCGTGAGGATTTTTAAGGAGATGCTGTCCGTGAAGACCGTCGTCGTTGAGGCCGGGACCCACCTAATCAACGTCCCGAGCATAGTTGTCGATGCAGCTAACCAGGCCGGTGTAAAGCTTAGGGCTAACTTCACGAGGCTCTACGACGAGATAAGGTATAAGGCTAGGGGGTGTATCGAGGGGGTCAGGGTTGTTAAGCCCGTTAAGATCCTCATACTGAGGAGCGGGGACTTCGAGGTGATCCCCTACGGGGACACCCTTAAGGACGTGCTTAGGGTTAGGCCGAGCTTAAGGAGGAAGCCCTCTAGACAGCCTCAGCATGACGTTGTAGGACCTGATCACGGCGGACCTCCTAACCCCGCTACCCCCGAGAACCCTTAGAGCTGCCCCGAGGGCTGAGAGCTTAAGAACCTCCCTAAACACCTTGAGGTCCCTGCTCAACACGTTGGAGGCCAGTGCATACGCAGCAGCTGCTAGGGTGTGCTTGCATAGAACGTACTTAGTGAACAAGGGTGTTTGGAGCTCGAACCTCTTAACGCCGTAGAGCTTAGCGGCCGCGATGAACTCCGAGTCAGCTCTTGAGGCAAGCATTAAGGCATCCCTACAGGTGCATTTAAGGCCGTAGGGCCCTACCTGGACTATGTGGTATGACTCCTCCAGAGGCGTTCCCAGGACGACCTCAACAACGTCGCCGCTAAGGGTCCTAACCCTAACAACCCTCTCAGGCCCCTCCTCCAAGGCCCTACTAGACACCAAGACCATGGCTACGCCGGAGCCCTTAGGGATCGTTGAGGACACCCTGAGCCTCGAGCGTAGGATGACCTCATAAGCCCCCTCAAACCTCTTAACAACGTACGTAAAGACCTTCTCCCCGTAATACCTCTTAACGTAGGGCGCTAAGTACCTCCTAAGCCACAGCAGCTCGTTGCTCCACCTACTAACGTCGATAGACCTTACCGCCACGCACCCTAACCAAGTAAGTACGGTACTACAGGGCTAATAGAGGTAATACCGCGGCGGCAGGTAAGTACCGGGCGAGCATCCCCCACGGATCGATCGCCTTAAGGGCCCCATCTGGTGCTAACCACACCCTAATTAGGGTTCCTAAACCTAACGTCTCGGTGCGTGCCGTGTTAATCGATGAGGTGGCTGAGAGGGTAGTTAATGAGGTGGGGGGGTTAGGGGTTAAGGTGGTTGATGAGTGCATGGGCATTAAGTACACCTACGTCAGGGTTTACGGGGAGGTGGGTGAGTCCTTAGGTATAGCATTCACTGACTGCGAAGAGCTCGAGCACCACGAGTTCGTTGAGGGGGTCAGCGTGGACTTCCT
The DNA here is from genome assembly GCA_002255065.1 of Desulfurococcales archaeon ex4484_204. Classification (GTDB taxonomy): domain Archaea; phylum Thermoproteota; class Thermoprotei_A; order Sulfolobales; family NBVN01; genus EX4484-204. The sequence continues at coordinate 4,797 of NJEF01000029.1, forward strand.
CACCAACTTAGTTAGGTCACCTAAGGTGTACTACAAGGTGTGGGGTGCGGCCCTCCTCAACGCCCTCTCCCAATACCTGATCTTTAGGGCTGGCCTCAAAGTGTTTAGGGAGCTCGTTATTGGTAGGGACGTCCTCGACGTAATCCCCCTAAACGAAGTGTCTACAGCGGTAGTAGTTGGTTTCGTAGGCCCCGTGGTTAGGGGTTTAAGGGAGAGGGGGGTTAAGGTAATGGTTACCGAGAGGGGTTTAAGGAGGGTGTGCGTGGGGGATGCCTACGTAGACACCGCACTCCCAAGGCTTGCCAGGAGGGCCGAGCTAGCTATAATTACTGGTGCCTCAATAGTTAACGACTCGATCGATGCAGCCCTGGAAGCGGTTAGGGACGTGCCCATAAAGGCGGTAGTGGGCCCTACAGCGCAGTACGTACCATACCAGGAGGTCATGAGGAGGTATGGAATAGACTACGTAGCCAGCATCCACGTAACGAGCCCCAACGGGGCAGCCGACGTGGTTAAGCATGGAGGAGGGACTAAGCAGATCATGAGGTATTCCAGGAAGTATGTAGTGGTTACTTAGAAAGTACCTGAATTAGCCCCTGTAGGACTGGTTAAAGCGCCAGTACCCAGCGTAAACTCCTTAGCACCAGCGCCTAGCCCATTAATTTAACCACGCCCTTACAACCCTAGGGTCGCGATTGCTCAGGTACGTCCTCCTGAGAATACGTTAATAGCACGCAACTATAACAGTACTGCAACCTTTACTGCACGCGCTTTGAGCAGTAGAACCTCCCTACTTCCAATACCTCGGTGGCTCACTCCGCCTTAGCTTCTCCTTAGACTCCCACCTAAACCTCCACAGCCCTCTACCAACATCTTCTAATGCTATACCTAGTTCGCTAATTAGCTTATCACTTAGTAGGACCTCATCGGCTAGGGGGGATATAGCGATGTCCGCTTCAACCTCCGGGGGTGCCGCATCTGGGGCTACAACACTTACCCTACACGCTCTCGGGGCTAGCCAGACCCTTAACGGACCGCCCGCTGTCTCAAACTCCGATTCCTCAATGCCTGCCTTAGGGGGCCACAGGCCCAGCACCTGGGCTAATTTAATAGGTATGAGCAACTGCAACGTCTCGGCCTCATAGCCGCTGTTAGCTAGGGCAGATGTTTCAACAGCCCCACCACCCCCCACTATCCTTAACCTAACCCTTACAACCATGCTCGGCCACCCGCCCCCTCACAGCCTTAATCCTACCTACCCTAGTCCTGTGATCTTTGATAAGACCTACAAACACCCTCCTCACAGCATAACCTCCAGAAGTACTCCATTAAGGTGAACTATAAATTTTAAGCAGGGGCTTTTAAAGCCTAGGCAGGCCCAGCTAACTCTGCGCAGTGAACAGGCACTCCACCCCCTTCTACAGCCTACGCATTCAAGGAGGAGTGCTTAACGCATTAAGCTAAGACAATACACGGGCAGGGATACGCACATCACAGCATAGTTACAGGGAAGGCCCTTCTGTAGTTGTTGCCAACCAGCAACCATAGCGTTACGGTTACCAAGACCATGGCTCGCCAGCGCAGCTGCGGCGATAGCAGTGCCGTCCTCGCGGGCTTTAAATCAAAAGCCTCACTACGCTTTAAGGCCCTACGTGAAAAGCTTAGAAAGGGAGGGTTAGCTGGGCTACATCGATTAACCCCCTGTGCATACCTCCTCAACAGGCATTACTGCTAGCTTAGCTTTAAGCATCTCTATGGTTTTTAGGGAGTTAATGAACTCGTCCACCTCCTCCCTTGTGTTGTATATGTAGAAGCTCGCCCTAACGGTGCCGTTGATCCCTAGCCTGTAGTGGAGGGGGTGGGCGCAGTGCATCCCCGTCCTGACAGCTATGCCGAATATGTCTAGGGCTTTACCGACTGTGTGGTGGTGCAGCCCCCTAACGTTAAATGATATAACCCCTCCCCTAACCTCTGGGTCTCTAGGCCCGTAGACCTCCACCTCCCCGCCCAGCTCCTCAAGCCTCTTCAGCGTGTACCTAACGAGGTCCTTCTCGTGCCCCCTAACGTTCTCCATCCCAAGCCTCATTAAGTACTGGGCAGCAGCTGCTAGACCTATCATCCCGGCTATGTGGGGTGTCCCTGCCTCAAACCTCCACGGGAGGTCGTGCCAGACAACCCCGTCAAGCGTTACGTCCTTTATCGTGTCCCCGCCGGACTTAAAGGGCTCTAGGTCCTCGAGGATGTCCCTCCTACCCCACAGTATCCCGGTACCTGTAGGCCCCATCATCTTGTGGCCGCTGAACGCTAGGAAGTCCACGCCTAGGTCCCTAACGTTAACGGGCATGTGGGGTACTGCCTGAGCCCCATCAGCAACAACTACAGCCCCGACCTCGTGGGCCACCTTAACAACCCTCTTAACGTCGTTAATCGTTCCAACGACGTTGCTCATCATGGATACCGCGACGACCTTAGTCCTCTCGCTAACCACCTCCTCAAGCTGGTCGTACCTCAGGAGCCCGTTGCTGGTTATATCCACGTACCTAACCCTAGCCCCAACCATCCTAGCAAGCCTCCTCCACGGGAGCATGTTGCTGTGGTGCTCCATAACCGTGAGGACTATCTCGTCACCCTCCCCAACATTGCTTAAACCCCACGTAAACGCTACCAGGTTTATAGACTCCGTCGAGTTATACGTTAAGATCACCTCATCCCATGAGTAGGCATTAATGAAGTGCGCTACGACCTCGTGAGACCTCTCGAACTCCTCGCTAGCCTCCTGGCTCAGTGTGTGGAACCCCCTGTGAACGTTTGCTGGGTAGTGGAGGTAGTACCTAGCTATGGCTGAGACGACCTGCTTAGGCTTCAGGGTTGTTGCAGCGTTGTCGAAGTATATTAGGGGCCTCCCGTTAACAACCCTCTTAAGCGCTGGGAAGTCCTCCCTAACCCTGTAGACGTCTATGGCCACTAGCCCCCACCTAGTAGTAGCTTCCTTAGAAGGTCTATCAACTCTTCCTCACCCCCGCGCTTCACAGGGAGCTCGACCCTCTCACCCCTCTCAGCCTTCTCAGCCCTGTCAGCGAAGCCCTCAACAACCTTCCTGAGCTCCTCAGCCGTTAAGACCCCTTCATACTTCTCGTTATAGACTACCTTACCTCCCTTAACGTGGAGGAGCAGGGTTGTTGGGGATGCGTGGATGTCGTAGAAGGTGAAGCTGCTGCTAGCGGCCTCAGACCTACACCTACCCGCGAACCACTCGCACAGCACTATGATGAAGTAGTAGCCCCCCAACCTACCGGCTACGGACTTAGTGTACGGGAACCAGTAGAGGTCGTACTTCCTGCACGCAGGGCACTTAGTGTTATCGAAGTAGATTACGTAGTAGCCCTCCCTCCTAGGCTCGAAGTAACCCCCGTCGACCTGGACGAGGACCCATTCATCCCTAACGTGGTCGTAGATGTATATGCCGTGGAGGGATTTACTGCCTACCTCCTTAAACCTCCTAACCTTCCTAAGGAACTCCCTAACCACGCCGTCGACGAGCCTTCTAACCTCCTCCACCACCCCGATACCCACACTCTTTAGGAGGTAATTGCTAATAACCATTTATTGAGAGCGTTTAAATTGAGTGCTATAACTGGTCGTAGAGCCTTAGTCCTTAAAACAGGTTACCCCTACACCTTAAGAGTAGGTGATACTACGTGAGTGAGGCGGAGCTAGTAGGGCCTGAGGGCGGGGCCGGCTCCTCGGTAGGAGGGGGTGAGGAGGCTTCTAAGCCATCCCTAGGTATTGAGGCAGCTGCGTACCCCATAGACATGGCTCTACACGAGGAGTTAGAGGGGGTTAGGGAGGAGGTCAGCAAGCTCTCCCGGAAAGTGGATGAGGTGTCAGGGATTGCTGCAGGCTTCGAGTCGGTAGCTAAGTCCCTTGAAAGCAGCTTAAGCAGCCTGAGCAGTGAGGTAGGTAGGGTTAGTGGGGGGTTTAAGGGGCTATCGAGGGAGCTGGATAGAGTGGTCTTTACAGCTAAGCTCGTGGGGGAGTGGAAGGCATCGACATGCTCCCACGCTGGCAGCGGTGTGTGCACTGCGTGGAGGCTGAGCAGCGAGGTAGCTGAGAACCTTAAGGATCTCTTCGGCGGCGAGGCTGTAGTTAACGTTGACGGCTACTGGAGGGTTAACGTTAAGGTGGTGCCCCACATATGCGCTACCTGCCCACTGTATAAGCCTCTGGTTAAGA
>NJEF01000030.1 GCA_002255065.1 Desulfurococcales archaeon ex4484_204
ATTGCGATGCCTAACAACGTAAGCATTACCTCGAGCCCTCCATAGCCCATTAGCAGCCTCTGAATAACCTCAACAACGTGGGATGGGGGTAGAGCCCACGAAACCGCCCTAATGTATAGGGGCATCAAGAACCTCGGGTAGAAGGCCCCCAGCAGGACTAGGAGGAGGGGTCTAATGACGTTAAGAACCCTCCAGGACTCCTCAGCCACCGCGAACAACAACCCCACAATAACCATAGCTAGTGTGGTGAACAGAACCGCTCCCAACGCCCCTAGCCCCATAATAATTAAGGACTCCTTAAGGCCTGCATAGCTATAGTAGTATGTGAGCACAGGGATTACACTAGTTGAGCCTATGAGGACTACCAACGTAAGCCTGGGAAGGGGTATTGCCATGTAATGGGCAACCCTAGACGTAGGTGCCGAGATCACGTAGGGCATCGTCCCCATATGTTCGTCGTATATGGGCCGCCACAGAACGTCGTCAACGACACCTATGATCGACACGATCATGAAGGAGCTCACTATCAGGAACGGCACGGGATCTACGCCTACCTTCCTAATAAACTCCTGAGCCGTACCTATCGAGGCACCAAAGAGCAGTATAAAGGCTGTTATCATGTAGGGATACGCTACCAGCATGAACAGCAAGGATTTCCTCCTAAATATGTCTGCGTAGACGAACGTGAACTCCGCCCTAATAAGCCCCAGCCAGCCCATTAGCTAGCACCTGTGAAGTACATGAATACGTCCTCAAGGGTCGGCTCCTCAACCTTAAGCCTTAAAACCTCATATCCCTGGGCAACGACGGCTTTAATTACCTCGTTGAGCACCTCCTCAGGCTTCTCAATACTAAACCTTAGCTCTGCATAGCCCTCGCTAGTGTACCTAATCTCGGGCTTACTGCCTACCGAGGTCTTAATAGCGTTCAGCACCCTCTCCTCGCTCGTGCTCGCTGGCTTCACAACTAATACGACGGTTCTAATCCTCGGTATCCTCGCCTTAAGGTCGTTAGGGGTTCCCTTAGCCACTATAACACCTTTGTTAATCATTAATATCCTGTCGCAGATGATCTCGGCCTCGAACATGTTGTGGGTTGTGTAGAGGACTGCTTTACCCTCCTCCCTCGCCAAGGCCTTAACGAGGGACCTTATCTTACGTGCGCTCGGGGGGTCGAGGCCTAGGGTCGGCTCGTCTAGTAGGAGGACCGGGGGGTCTTTAAGTAGCGCCCTAGCTAGGGCAAGCCTAGCCTTCATACCCAGGCTGTACTCCTCGAACAACCTTTCCTCAGCACCCAGCTTCTTAAGCTCTAGGAGCTCCATTAGGTGGCTAACCCTCCTCCTTAAGGAATCCCCGCTTAACCCGTATAGGGCTCCGAAGTACTCGAGGTTCTCCCTACCCGTTAGCTTGCCGTAGAACCCCTTCTCCACCGTAAGCATTATCCCTATCCTCCTCCTAACCTCCCTAGCCCTCCTAACGACGTCGAAGCCCTCAACAAATACCTCACCGCTATCTGGTAGGAGTAGGGTTGCAATGATCTTAACGGTCGTCGTCTTACCGGCGCCGTTGGGTCCGAGTAACCCTACAACCTCGCCGTGCATTACCTTGAAGCTCACGCCCTTAAGGGCTTCAATAACCTCCTTCCTAGACCTAATAAGCCCCGTCCTCTTCTTAGTTACATACCTCTTCCTAACGTCCTTGACATCTATGGCTACGGTCAAACCGGTCACCTCAGCCCACACGGAGTCTTTAGTAGCAGGTATGCTAAAATAGAGCCGTTCTTAAACACCTCCAGCACCTCCTGGTAGTACCACGGATCGCCCATCCATACACCATCCCAGCGCTTAAGGGCTCTGGAACCCATCTACGCCCTTCGTAAGATCCTTCGCTCCACATTGATATACCCTCTGTGGGCTAACGCCCCTAAAACGCTAGGATCACTTGTGTAGAGAGCCCTCCACACGACGTGTTAAGCACTGCATCCAGCTGTGGAAGGGGGCTACGTAGCGCCCTCCACCCTGAACACCTCTTCCCATACACGCCTATACCTTATAACCCTTGGGTCCATCGATACCTCTTTAAGCAGGTCCGAATCCCTAACAATACTTACAAGCACGGTTCTCTGCCCTTCAGCGCTCATGGTAGCCCTGATCCCGGGCCTTAAGGTGACGTAGCCCTTCCTAGCAAGCCTCTTAACGGCGTCCTCAACCTCGTCTGAACTCGGCGCTATATCCCCTAACGTCGCGTTAAGGCCCTCGAGCTCTAGAACGAGCTCCGGAAGCCATAAAGCACCTGAGAATAGATATAGGGCCCTAAGCACGTCACCCATAACCTTCTCAATCCCTCTACTAGCTGAGAGCAATCCCCTTAACTCCTCCACATCCAAATGCCTTACCCCTTAACAGTGGTTCTAAAGATTTAAAACGCTTTAAGAACCCACCTAAGACGACCCTTGCTGGCACATCAGTGGCTATAATCCCTCGGCAAGCAATAACTCCTAAGGCTGAGGTCTTTCAGGGCATGCCTAGCTTTAACGCAGTAATGCGCCTAGGGGAAGTTAAGTTTTAGGGAGGAGGTCCTTAACTTGTGGAGGTATGATTAAGTAGGATGCGTTTTGGGCTGTTAGATGTCGTTGCCCGTGATTAGCGGTCGCTACCCCTCTTGCTCTCCTACGTACCTATACAGCATCAAGGAGATTAAAGTTTTAGCATCGGATACCCTGCACCTCAGCACTTTAGCTATAGCGTCCATTAGCGGTAGCTCCACGATCTCTATGAGCTCCCCGGGCTCTGGCCTAGCCCCTACGTAGGTAAGACCCCTAGCTATGCATATGTGGAGAACCTCATTGCTATACCCGGGGGCGGTATATATCGATACCACCCTCCTAATATCGCTAGCTTCATAGCCCGTCTCCTCAATTAGCTCCCTCCTCGCAGCATCAATGACGTCTTCACCGGGCTCCACCCTCCCTGCAGGAACCTCATATACCCACTCATTAACCGGCGCTCTATACTGCCTAAGCATTACAACCCTTCCATCATCTAATACCGGGACTATAGCAACAGCCTCCCCGAAGTCAACCACGTCCCTAACGACCTCCCTCCCATTAATAACCATGCGCTTCTGAATCAACCTAACTCTCTTACCCTCACACAGAACTTCCTCACTTATAACCCTAACACCAACACCCACCCTACCCACCTAAGCTGTACTGCCTAGCTACCACTTTAAAACTAGCAGTTAAAGGCCCTAACACGTACCCAAGAAGTACTTTAATGCCCACTCTCACCCCCTGCTCTTACCGCAACTAATAGCTCCCCACTCTAGGAAGCCCTCTACCCCTACAAATTCATTGATATCTAAGAGGGTAGGTGTCCCGCTGCCGTATGTAAGGTAAGCTAATGCCCTCCACTAACTCGTAAGGGCACCAAACACCTGCTCAAACGATAGTAAAGCAAGGGGGGACGGGGACCCTCACACCTCCGTTAACAGTTCCTCAACGAAGGTAATTTACCCTATAGCAAACTACCTACATGGTAGCAGCAGTGACGGTCAGAAAACCTTTATTAGGGTCGGTTAGGGAATTTTATTGTCGGTTAGGGACATATGTCAGCGGGTTCAGAGAGGTTGTTGAAGCCTAGGGAGTTTTGTGAACTTGTTGGAATTAGTTATAGGACTTTTAAGCGGTGGGTATCTGAAGGTAGAATCCATGTCGTTAGAACACCTACAGGGAGAATAAGAGTTCCGTACTCTGAGGTTAAACGTATTCTTGGAGGAAAACTAGAAGTTAAAGAGACTAGAGCTATTATTTACGCACGTGTCAGCTCTAGCGACCAGAAAAGCAATTTAGAAAGACAGATACAGTATCTTACACAGTACTGTTCTGCTAAGGGATATAGAGTAGTAGATGTCCTAAGTGATGTTGCTAGCGGTCTCAAGACCAACCGTAGAGGGTTGTTCAAGCTCTTCAACCACGTGGTTAATAGAAAGGTAGATGTAGTTGTGGTAACCTACAAGGACAGGCTTACGAGGTTCAGTTTTGAGTACCTAGAACATTTCTTTAAACAGCTTGGTGTACGGATAGAGGTTGTTTATGGTGAGGAGCCTAAGGATGCTTATCAAGAGCTAGTTGAGGATTTGCTAGCAATTGTTACCTCCTTCGCTAGTAAGCTATATGGTGTGAGGAGTCATAAGAAAAAGAAGCTTGTTCAAGGCTTCAAGAAGCTCCTAGAGGAGGTCGAGAAGAATGTCTAGAGTAACAAGGACTGTTATGGTGAGAAGTGTTAAGCTTCCAAGGAGAGTATTTAGTATCTTTGTTGAGCTTGAGGGTATGTACCGTAACATGGTAGAGCAACTAGTACTCTACGCTGTAAGAAACAATATTAAGAGCTTCGCAAGACTCAAGGCATTAAAGTACCGTGAGATGAGGAGCCTCTACCCACAGCTACCTTCACACTACGTTTATACTGCTTGCCAAGACACTGGTACGAGGGCTAAGAGCTTCCTAAGGTTAAAGAGGCTTGGATTAACTGAAAGGGAATACCCAGAGGTTAGGAGGGTCAGTATATGGCTTGACGACCACCTTTGGAAATCAAATGGATATACATCAATAAAGATAGCAACTCATAGAGGATGGGCAGCAGTAGGGCTTGAGCCTCATAAGCAGTACTGGAGATACGTTAATAGAGGATGGAAGTTAGCTTCTGAAGCTAAGGTAAAGCTCGACAAGGGAAATAGACAGCTCATAATCTACCTAACATTCGTTAAGGAAGTTGAGGAGTTCAAACCTAGAGGTTACCTATCAGTTGATGTTAATGAGAATAACGCTACTGTGTTAGTTGATGGTATAGCCTACCTCTTTGAAACCAATATGGAGAAGCTCGTTCTTGGATACTATTATCGTAGGAAGAGGGTTCAAGAGAGGTACGATAAGCTCTATGGTAAGAGATCCAGGGTTAAGAGGAAGGTTATGAGGAAGCTTAGGGAGCAAAAGAAGAAACAAGACATTAAATGGAAGATAGCGAACATCATAGTTAGGACTGCTTATGAGAAACAATATGCTATTGTCCTTGAGAAGCTGGGTAAACATGTAGCTAGCAACATGATTAAGAGGATTAAGGACAAGCAGTTACGTCATAGAATATTTCAAGCTAGTTTCAGAGGAATTCAGAGGGCCGTAGAGGGGAAGGCTAGGGAGTACGGTGTACCAGTGGTCTACGTAGACCCAAGGAACACCTCCAAACTATGCCCCGCCCATAACGCCCCGATAACCTACAGTAACGGCTCTAGGATAGGGAGATGCAGTATAGGTGGAGAACTCTGGCACCGCGACGTTGTTGCCTGCTGGAACTTACTTCTTAAAGCCCTACGGGGTGATGGGAGCTACGCTCCAAACTCCGTAGGGTATCTCCTCATAGATGTGTCCCGCATTCCGTTCGGGACGAAAGCCATCCATGACCCCATAACCCTTTTGGTAGGGTTATGGGCGAGGTGGAAGTCCCTAGAGGTGACCCTAAACAACCCTAAACCACAAGGAATAACCCTCTAGGGACAAACGGGTACTTCATAGCCCGAGGAATTGAGGGAGGGCTCTGCATAGATTTTTCAAGGCTTATTGGGGGTGTTTCACTGGAGGTTAAAGGCGCTAAGGAATTAAACAGCGTTTTAAGACCCGGGGAGAAGACCTGGTGCTATGTTGGGGGGAAGTACGGAGGGATCTTCGTAGGCTTTAGGAGGAACATTATTAAGAGGCTTGAAGACCTTGCTAAAAAGGCCTCAGGGCTAACCCCTAGGAGTGGTAGGGCTTAAGGGCTAACCTCTTAACCTTCTTAGAACTGCTAATCCATCCTCGCTTACCCCGTACAGGATCCTCCTCCCCTGCCTACCGACAACCCTAATTAACCCATAGCTCTCTAGGAGCTTAATGTGGTAGTGCACTGTTGGAAGGGATATGGATATACCCTTATCCACCATCCTCTTCCACACCCCGTAGGTGTGGAGGGCCTTGCACTCCATTAAAATCCTGAGGATCTCCACCTTCATTTTACCTAGGCTGTACCCCGCTAGGCCCTCATAGCTTTGAAGCCTTCGGAGGAGGTCCCTATCCCTCTCAATGGCCCTCATGAGGATGAAGGGGTCCTTGGATGAACTCCCAGTAATAACTACTGCGACGCGCTCCCCCGAATCGATGAAGCCCTCATTAACGAGCTTCATAAGGCCTGCTAAGCTAGCAGCACCTGCAGGCTCTAGTACGACCCCCTCATATCTAGCTAGGGCTATAACCGCTTCGAGCATCTCGCTATCGGACACTATGACAGCCGTACCCCCGCTCTCCTTAACAGCCTTAACAGCGATGTCTAGGGCTAGGGGCTTCTCAATCATTAAGTCGGGGGCGATACCGCCTATACCAGTATCCCTGTACGGACCTACCTCAACGATCCTCTCGGCGATAGCTGGTAGGGCAGCTGACTGAACTATAACAACCCTGGGCATCTCAGCTAGACCGGCTTCTTCAAGCTCTAAGTAGGCCTTATAGACAGCTGCTGAGAGAACCCCGTTACCTGCAGGAACGACTAACACGTCGACATCGCCTAGGCTTAACGCCATCTCGAAGACCAGCGTCCTGTACCCATCGATAACTGTCGGCGAGGAGGTTAGGCAGAGGTAGTAGCCGTACTCCCTAGAAGCTTTCTCAGCTCTCTCAACAGCCTTACTATAGCTATCGAAGTACGCAATGCTAGCACCTGTGAGGAGGGCTCTATAAACCTTACCGGCCTCAACACTCCTCAATGTGTAGATAGCTACGTCTAGACCGTACTTAGCTGCGTAGGCAGATGATGCTACAGCGTAGTCACCTAACGCTGGCACTACAGCCTTAGTGAAGCCCGAGCTCTTAGCTACCCATAGATCTACAGCAACGCCTCTATCTATGAAGGTCCCAGTAGGGTTTACCGACTCATTCTTAAGGTATAGGTTCCTTAACTTAAGTACCTTACTAAGCCCCCCTGCCCTCACCAGAGGGGTCCAGCCCTCACCCATCGATGCACCAGCTGTCCTAACTGGCAGGACTGGGTGAAAGCTCCAGACACCAAGCTCTGCCCTAGCCTTAGCCCTTCTAATAACCTCCCTAAACTTAGACTTACCTAGCTCATAGCGTGTGAAGAGGGGGGTGCTACATCTAGGGCACTGCCTTAAACTGGTTAACGGCTTAAACTCCCTACCACACACGGGGCAGTAGTAGCTACTAACAAACCCCATCACGACACATATTGTTGCTTCGATAATATGCTTTGATGAAAGTATAAGAGGCCCGCATCACCCATGCCATGGCGTCTAAGATGAAGAGGTACGTACTGATACTAATACTCGTGCTAGTAATAGCTGGTGTACTCGCCTCCCTAGGCTATAGCGCGGTGCGAAGGCCTTCAGTTAAGTTGGTAGTTGTAACCAGGTTATCACCCGATGAGGGTGAGGCCATTCGTAAGGAGTTCCTTAGCAGCGAGGTGGCTAAGTCCTATGGGATTAGCGATATCGAGTTTAGGAAGGTTGAGATGGCTCTCTGGAAGGACCTCGCGGTAAGCGGGGACGTAGACCTGTTCTTCGTTGGCGAGGTACCAGTATATAACATATTATGTAACGACGGATATCTAAGAGCTATTGACATGCCTGAAGTACTGGAGCTAGTTAAGGGTTTAAGCCCTAGGTACTTCATGAGGAGCGATAGCGGGGGTATTTGCTGGATAGCTCCAGCTAGGGCCGTCTACGGATTCATAATTAACGAGAGGTTCATTAAGCTCTACAACCTGAGCACTCCTGTAGTCTGGGGGGATGTTATAAAACCTTCGTTTAGCAGGAGCCTCCTAACAGCTGATGCACCACCGATCTCGTTCCCGCTACCCTCTAGGAGCGGTACGGCTAAGACAATACTTCACATGATCCTCCAGAAGTACGGGTGGGTTAGGGGGTGGGAGATCCTCACAGTACTAGGGGCTAACTCAAGGATCGTTGATAGCTCTGAGAGAGCACGCGATGAAGCTGCTGAGGGGGTCGTGGCCCTAGCCCCAGCCTACATAGGGTACGGGATCGCTGCTGAGAACGCGAGTAAGGGCCTAGCTAAGTTCGTTATACCTAGCGGTGAGGGCGTGCTCTACCTATCCCCCGTAGCTATCGCTAAGGGAACGAAGCACCCTAGAGAGGCCCAGGCCTTCATCCTCTGGCTGCTCAGCGATAGGGGGCAGGAGGCCCTCGCTAAGCTATTTTACTACATGCCTGTAAGGAGGATTGAGGGTATTAGGTGGGTTAGCGAGCTCTACGAGAGCATTGAGGAGAACGCCTACGAATACGATAGGGACCTAGCAACATCGATAGAGTTCTCAGTAATCTACTACTTCGAGTCAGCTATAGCGAACCCGGACACCGATATGAAGCTGAAGAGGGTTTGGAAGACCCTCCTGAACATGTACTTCAAGGGAGGCCTTAGCGGGGGCATTGATGAGTACATCCACAAGATCGGGAGGCCGCTTACAATAACCGACCCAGAGACAGGGGTCAAGCAGGAATTCACGGTAGGGTACGCTAAGAAGATCAATGCAAGGCTAGTTAAGGACCCGGAGTTTAGGGAGGAGTTCATGAAGGCCGTGAAGATGGCTGCCCTATCCAGGTATGAGGAAGTCCTTAACGAGTTAAAGGGTTGATGAATGAAGCACTTAGAGGGCATTAATAAACTCATACTGCTAGCCCCCCTCCTATACATAATCGCCTTCTTCGCCTACCCCCTCACCTACATGATGTTAAGCCGTGCAGACCCCGTGAGGAGCGTGTTTTACGCTCTAACAGGCCCGGGGTTCATTAAGCTCCCCCCTGAGGGGGTCTTAGTTCAGGTGCTCAACGACCACGGGTTAGCGCTTATTGTTCGAGGTGTTGATGCGGGCCCCCTTCTAAACTCCCTAGCCCTTGCCCTAATATCATCGACTGTTTCCACCTTGCTCGGAACCT
>NJEF01000031.1 GCA_002255065.1 Desulfurococcales archaeon ex4484_204
ACCGAGATCGGCTTAAGGCTTAGGTTAAGGCACCTAACGCTGATAGAGCTCATAAACCATTTAAGGCAGTCCTTAAGGGTTCTCGAGTACCAGCTAACCCATAAGAGGTTTAGTGAGCTCGACGAGCTGGTTAGGCTTAGAGCGAGGTTCACCAGGGTTCTAGACCTAGCTGAGAACGCGTACTTCATGCTCGACAGGGATATTAAGGAGCTCTTTAACCACGCTGTTAAGGCCCTTGAGGTGAACAAGCTAATGCTGAGCGTTGAGAGGAAGTCCGAAGCTCTGAACTACATGATAATGACTAGGTACCAGGACAAGATAAATAAGATGCAGCTAGTCCTAACGGTGCTGTTCGGCATCTTCGGCGTGCCCTTCTTCGTGTTCTCCTACATAGAGTGGTACTTCGACTACGTAGTGCCTGGGAGGTCCCCCAACTTCTGGCCGGTAACCATGATAACGTTCCTCCCCATGGCGCTAATAATGGTGGTAACGATAACCCTCTTCATTAAGTGGAAGAGGGAGGTGTTTAGGTGGAGGTAGGTCTGCTACCCAGGGCTACCTCCCTTAACCCGCTAACAAACTCTGACCTACTAACTACGTACCTCTCGTGAAGCCCCTGCCCTAGCTTCCTGTCCCCCCACCAGGCCTCAACCCAGAAGGTTAGACGCTTACCATCTACGCTGAGCAGCTCGGCCCTAACCTCCACCTCCACACCTATAGGTGCTGCTGAGGTGTGCCTAACGGATACGTAGGTACCCACCGTCGTGTACCCCTTAGGTAAGCGGTCCTCAACAAGCAACCTACACGTCTCCTCCATAAACGCTAACATTGAGGGTGTTGAGAGGACCTCGACGTCTCCTGAGCTAACGTGTCTAGCTGAGTGCTCAGGCTTCGTAACAAACCTCCTACACCCCTTTAAACCCTTCTTTAAGCCCTCCACACCAATCCACCTCCCTAAGATATCTGTGGAGGGTATTTATTACTCAACCTTTAATATAAACAGGTAGCCTGATCTACCCTTGGGGAAGTTAGGTGCATGGAGAATGGCCTAAGCTAGCTGTAGGGGCTGTCGTGTTGAGGGGGTCCTCGGAGGTACTGCTCGTTAAGCGTAGGTACCCACCGTCAGCGGGCTGGTGGTCCCTGCCCGGAGGCCACGTAGAGCCCGGGGAGCCCTTAACCGATGCAGTGCTGAGGGAGTTAAGGGAGGAGACAGGGCTCCAGGGCAGCAACCCAAAACCCTTAGCTATTACCGAGTACATAGCTTGGGATAAGGGCTCCCTCAAGTACCACTACCTGATAGTGGACTTCCTGATAGGGAGCTTTAAGGGGGAGGTAAGGCCTAACCACGAATCCCTAGACATAGGCTTCTTCAGCTTTAAGGAGGCGCTGAACATGAAAATAACGATAACGACTAGGAAGCTCCTCTACAAGATCATAGAGGGTGGGGTGGGTAGGGTGTACTACCTAAGCACGGTGCTCGACGTAGGTAGCTATAGGGAGGTTATTGAGGGGCTTATTAGGAAGGCTCCAAGGATCCGTGAGGAGCATCTTAGGTAGGGGGTCCAGCTACATAGCGGCCCTGCTCATAAGCCTTACCACGTTCTTAACGTAGCTCTCCATCCTGCCCGTTAACCCCCTAACCTCGACGTTCATGAAGCCCCTTACAATTAGCTCCTCGGCCTCCTCCCTACTGAAGCCCTTACTAACGAGGTAAGCTATCTCTTCCTCAGCTATCCTCCCTATGGAGGCCTCATGGGTCAGCATCACGTCCCTCCCAGTACCGCCGAGCTCAGGTACTGAGTAGAGGGCAGCCTTACTGCTCAGTATTAAGCCCTTACACTCTATGTGCCCCCTACCCCTAACCCCGCTTACCCTAGCTCTAGCCCACGCCCTAGACCTGTCCTTAACGACGAACCTGGATACGAGCTCCGACGCCGCGTCACCGACCATGACCGCCTCAGTCCCTACATCCACTACCGAGCCCCCCCTTCCAAGCACTATGCTCGATGCGTACACCTTACTGCCATTGCCCTTAAGGATTACCTTAGGGTAGGTCTGCAGGGTCTTAACCCTGGAGAGGTTCATGTAGTACATAACCATAGATGCCCTGTCCTCGAGTAGGGCCGCGGACCTAGGCCTTACATGGGTCCCCCTGTTCCACGCATGGATCATTACGTAGGATAGCTTAGCACCCTCCATGACGTAGAACTCCGTTATACCTGCGTGAAGTCCAAACACCTCCGGCATTATGGTGCACCCCGTCACGATAGTTGCTTCAGCCCCCTCCTCTAAAATCACGAGGTTATGGGGTGCTTGAAGGCCCTCACTAGCCATGAAGAGACATGTCTGTATAGGCTCGGAGACCTTAACACCCCTCTTAACCCTAACGTAGTACCCCCCAACCCCTTTAAGAGCTGCAATAGCTGTGTACTTATCCTGGCCTGGCTTAATAAGCCTCCAGAGGAGCTCCCTAGCTATGTCCGGGTAGTTACCTATGAAGTCCTCAACGGTGGTTACCTCAACCCCTGAGAGCCTGCTTAACGACTCAACCACCCTGTCATCGACCTGCATGTACATAGCCGTCCTCCTAGCCCTCCTTAAATCAATACCTACCCCCTCAACCCTCCCTATCTCGAGCTTAGCGGGCTCCCTAACCCTTAACCCTAGGTACTCCCTTACATCGATATCGGGGCCGTAGGGGGCTGCCCTGTCCAGAGCCTTAAGCGCCTCACCCCTAGCAGCATCAAGCACTTCGTTGACCACCTACTTCACCCGAAACCCTCACTTAACGCTCTCTTAAGGAAGTCGGGCAGCCTGCACTCCTTAAGGACCCCCTCCTTCATAACGCAGACCTTAGTTGGGGGGATATATTTAGCGATAAGGCCTGTATGGGTTACTATAACTATGGATTTAAAGGGGGATCTATTCAAGATCTCCTTAACACCCCTAGCAACGAACCTTAGAGACTCAACATCAACACCGCTGTCAGGCTCGTCTATGAGGGCTAGCTTAGGGGACTGCGCCATCGTTAACGCTATCTCAACCCTCTTCAACTCCCCCCCGGAGAAGTTCCTGTTTAGATCCCTGTTAAGGAGGTGCTCGATCCTCAGCATCTCGGTAATGCCTTTAAACTCGCTGGTACTACCCCTCCTCCTTAAAATCTCCGCTAAGAGGTCCCCGACCTTAACACCGCTAATCTTCGGCGGTATTTGATGCGTTATAGCGAGCCCTCTCTTAACCCTGTACTCCATAGGCTTATCGGTTAGGTCCTCGCCATCGAACAGCACCCTACCACTAACTACCTCATACCCCGGGTACCCAAGTACCGCCCTAAGCAGGGAGGTCTTCCCCGAGCCGTTAGGACCTATAATGTAGAGCACCTCGCCCTCAGCAACCCTGAGGTCGGCATGCCTAACTACGGTGCCGCCCTTAACGCTCACTACTACCTCCTTGAGCTCCAGCTTTAACATCGTTAATGTAGTATGTTTAACGCTTATAAACTCTAGATGTTACTTAGAGCATAAATAGTTAGGGTTCCGACACCATGCTTACCCAGACCTGCACATCTTCTAACGCTCAGCGCGTGGGGCAGGGCCCCTACGTATTAAGGTGTTGGTAACTCCTAGCACCTGCTCTGCTAACATGGCTAAGACCTTGTGAGTGCGGCGAGGAGCTAGCACGTCCCTACCTCTAGGAGGGCGTGTAGGACTTGGTGTGCTGCGGGCCGTCTCCCCGGTTTAAAGCGCGACCTAAATTATTAGGTACGCCCTCCTCAATCTTTCATCGGTTAGTAGTGAGCGAGCCTCACCTCTCAACACGATCTTCCCCAACTCCATGACGTATCCTCTATCAGCTATCTCTAGGCTGTGCTTAACGTGTTGCTCGACCAGGAGCATCGTCACTCCTGCTTCATCCCTTAACCTCCTTACGGTATCGAATATCGCTATAACCAGCTTAGGCGCTAGTCCGAGGCTGGGTTCATCTAGGAGCAGGATACTGGGCCTCGACATCAGTGCCCTACCTATAGCTAGCATCTGGGCTTCCCCGCCCGATAACGTCCCTGCTAGCTGGTTCCTCCTCTCCTTAAGCCTCGGGAATAAGGTGAACACGAACTCTAAGCTATCGCTGAGCTTCTCCTTAGCCTTCCTAGTTAGGGCGCCAGCGACCAGGTTCTCATAGACTGTTAGGTGGTTGAACAGCCTCCTGCCCTCCGGGACCATTGTTAGACCTAGCTCGACACGCTTATGCGTTGGCAGCCTCCTTATGGAGTTGCCGTTAAGGAGTATGTCCCCCGAGTAGAGGGTTGTCATCCCCATGATCGTCCTGAGGGTCGTTGTCTTGCCAGCACCGTTAGGGCCTACTAAGGCCACAATCTCCCCCTTACCAACCTCTATCGTGACCCCGTGAAGCACCCTGAACTCCCCGTACCCCGCGTACACCTCCTTAAGCTCTAGGGCCGGCACCCCGCTACCACCCCCTACACGGGCTTAGTGCCTAGGTACGCCTCAATAACCCTAGGGTCGCTGGCAACCTCCTTAGGTGTTCCCTCAGCTATCTTAACACCCTCATGCATAACAATTATTCTCTCGCTTAAATTCATTACGAACCTCATTACGTGCTCAACGATTACCATAGTCACTCCTAGCTCATCCCTGATCCTGAGCAGGACCTTAGCTAAGGTGTCCATCTCGTGGGGTCTTAAGCCAGCCGCTACCTCATCTAGGAGGAGGAGCTTAGGGCCTGTGGCTAGCGCTCTAGCTAGGTCTACGAGCTTGTGCTCTATTAAGGTGATCTCGCTGCCTAACCTAGCGAACTTCTCCTTAGGGAAGCCGACGAACTCGAGGACCTCCCTAGCCCTCTCCTTAGCGCTTTCAACGCTGGGGATCTTTAGTAGAGCCCCGACGGTGACGGCGTCTAGGACCGTCATCTTCTTAAACGGCCTAACCTTCTGCCACGTCCTAGCTATGCCCCTCTTAACAACTACGTGTGGGGGGAGCCCCGTGATCTCCCTACCCTCAAAGAACACCCTACCCTCATCGGGCTTGTAAACACCCGTTATGCAGTTAAACAGGGTCGTCTTACCAGCCCCGTTAGGGCCTATGAGGCCGAGCATCTCGTTGCTGCGGACATCCATGCTCATCCTGTTAACAGCTACTAGCCCCCCGAACCTCTTGGTTACGTTCCTAACAGACAGGATCGCGCTACCCACCGCTACCACCCCTGGCTAACCTCCTCCTGAAGTACTTTAAGAAGCCTGCGAAGCCCTCCGGCTTAAGAACCCCTACAACTATTAGTAGGAGGCCGTAGATGAGTAGGTGGATCCCCGGTATCGTCGCTCCGAACATGCTCCTCAAGTACTCCTCCAGGGTCCTCAGAATGACGGCCGCCATAAAGACCCCAGCAATGGAGCCTAGGCCTCCTATAATGCCCATGACGGCGACCACTATGCCTAGCCATGGGTCGAACATCCTGAACGACACTATGCTCGTTAGGTTCACGTAGATACCTCCTACGAACCCCAGGATCGATGCGTAGATGAGTAAGGCGTACAGCTTATACCTCCTCGTATCGATGCCTAGGGCTTCGGCAGCTAGCTCATCCTCCCCTATAGCTGTTAGGTAGTACCCCAGCTTCGAGTTCTTTATACGTATGTTCAGCCAGAGCGTTACGAGCAATATAACTACTAGCATGTAGTAGAGGGGTTCGTACCTGCTAAACCTTAGGTGGTACCACGACCACCTATGAATGGGCATGTAGATCTCCGTCGACCCGTATATGAGCCAGAACACCCTCTGAAGGATAACTACTAGGGCGGCCGTTGATAGGGCGTACCACACCTCCTTAACCCCGAACCTAAAGGTTGGGTACCCCATCAGGAAGGCTAGCCCGGCAGCTGTGAGGGCACCTAAAGGCATACCCAGCCAGGGCGTTACGTTGTAGAACGCTAGGAGGAGGCCCGATACAGCCCCTCCTAAGGCCATATAGCCTGAGGAAGCTAGGTCGAGCTGCCCTGCGTACCCACCTATGATGTTCCACGCAAGCACCATGATAGTTACTAGGACGACCTGGGCCGCTAGGTAGACATAGTACATGTTGTATCCAAGTACCAGCGGTATTAGAGCGAGCGCTATAGCTATAGCGATTATCGAGTACAGCGCCGACTTACCACCTAGTAGAGCTACGGGCTTAACCAACCCTCACCACCTACCTCCTACCGAAGAGCCCTCTAGGCCTCACCCATAGAACTACAAGAAACGTTACGTAGAGGAACAGCTCCCTAGCGCCAGCGCTTATTAGCGACATGCCGAAGGACTCTATGATCCCTAGTATGAGGCCTGATGCGAGGACCCCTACAACTCCGCCTAGCCCCCCCATAGCCACTATTACCCACGAGAGGAGGCCGTAGAGGAGGCCTAGGTAGGGATCCGCCCTGCTGAAGGTCATTATGAGGGCTGCAGCTAGGGCTGTAAGCGCTGTCCCCAGCCCGAAGGTCGTGTAGTACACCCTCTCAACGTTGATCCCCATTAGGGCTGCTGCCTCCCTATCGTCTGCTGTAGCCCTCACAGCGATGCCCCACCTAGTTCTTGTTAGGAGTAGGTGTACTATGTAGAGCACGGCTAGGCTTACAGCTCCGGCTGCGGCCCTGGAGAGCGGTATTGTTATGGGCCCTATCGTTATAGGGGTGCTGAAGACGGTGTACGGAACCCCCCTAGGCTCTGCGTGGAATATTGCTAGGGCCAGGTTCCTTAAGAACATTAGGAGGCCCACGGTAACGGCTATCTGTATTAGCGGTTCAGCGCCGAGAACAGGCTTAATGATCGCTTTATACACAGCTATCCCGAGCAGGAAGAAGAGGGGGACTGTTAGGGCTATCGTCACTGTCGGGTCTATGAGGAAGTAGGTAGCTATTAGAAACGTGAGGTAAGCGCCGAGCATTACGAAGTCCCCGTGAGCGAAGTTTATGATGTCCATGACGCCGAATATCAGGGCTAGCCCTAGGGCTACTAAGGAGTAGAGGAGGCCCATGAGAACGCCGTTGATCAGTATCTGGGTGACGTATGCAGGGTCGATCATACCCCAATACCTCCCTAGTATAACTAGGTTAGATAAATAAGAATTCCGGGCTACTTAAAAGCGTTATGAAGTAAGGGAAAAAGTAGGCGTTATTTTGTTATAGCTACTTACCTGGCCAGTCAGGCCTCGGGAAGATGGGCTCAAGCCCTGGCTCTGCATCGGGCCAGACGACCCTGGGCTCCCCCTTAATCACCTGGAGCACTGCCGTGCCAGCGTATACGTTATCGCCGTTCGGCGCGAACTTTATCCTCCCGGTTGGGTATAGCTGGGCAGCTATGCTATTCTTATCGTTCAGGTCTAGGGCTAGGAAGGCCTCCCTTAGGTGGTCAGGGTTTAAGGGGTCGTCGGGGAACATCTCTCCAGCCTTCTCTAAGGCCTCCTTAACAACCATCATTGAGTAGAATATTATGCCGCCTGCCTCAGTAGGTAGCTTACCGTACCTCTCCTTAAACATGCTCACAACCTTCTTATTCCACTCCGTCGGGCGCGCTGGGTTGTAGCTGTACGTGTTAGTATACCACTCAACAGCCTTACCAGCAGCCTTTATCGAGTCGGGGTCTGTGTAACCGCACGCGCCTGCACCAGCTATAAACATGGGCTTAAAGCCCATCTGGGCAACGGTCTTAGCTATTAACACACCATCGTGGAAGTAGGGAACCGATATCACTATGTCCGGGTTAAGCTCCTTAACCTTGCTAACAAGGGGTGTTGCATCCGATATGTCGTATGGGTACTCAAGGTGGTCCAGTATCTTGATCCCCGCCTTCTTAAGCTCTATTACGGCTCCATTAGCTACGTAGCGCCCGAAGATTGAGTCCTCATTCATGACTACCGCTGACTCCACCTTTACCCCCTTCTTCTTAGCCATGTCGATCACGAAGTCTGCTGCCGACTTACCGTGAGCGCTCGCCTTAGGTGCTACCCTGAACACGTACTTCCACCCCTTCTCAGTTAGCTCATCTACTAGGGCGTCCATTACTAGGATGACCTTCTCCCTCTCAGTAACCTCTGCAACACCTGCAGTAATCCTGCTTATGTACGCGCCGACCATTATCGGTGGGTGGTACTGGGAGACGAGCTTCTCAGCAGCTAGCTTACCAGTCTCGGGGCTCTCACCGCAATCCTCAACAACTAGCTTTAGCTTAGCCCCGCCCAACGACTTTATCCCGCCTAGCTCCTTGTTGATTATATCAACCATTAGCTCGGCAGCCATCTTAGCCTCCTGCCCGAAGACCGCGTGAGCCCCTGTCAAGGGCTCTACCAAGCCTATTAAGACCTCCTTAATAACGGGCTTAGGCTTCGTCGGCGTGGTAGTCGGTGAGGGTGATGGTGAGGCTGTAACCGTCTTAGTAACCGTCTGGGTAACTGTTACAGTCTTAGTTACGGGCGTCGGTGCGGGGGCTGTTACTAGGGCGGCGTAATATGCTATACCGCCGACCACTGCTGCCGTAATGATTACGGCGATTATAACTGCTACAGCAGTGGATATTGCCCGCCTAACCTTCATAAACTACACCTCAGTAAAATTAATGTTGGAAGCAAATTAAAGTCTTCTCTACATGCCTGTAGCTTAAAAATTAGTTGCTTAATTGACTGGCTGCTTCAGCTACCGCGTCTATGATCTTCCTGTACCCCGTACACCTACATAGGTTGCCCTCAATAGCCTTAGCTATCTCATCCCGTGAGGGCCTAGCCCTCCTCTTCAATAAGGCGTAAGCGGTTAGCACCAAGCCA
>NJEF01000032.1 GCA_002255065.1 Desulfurococcales archaeon ex4484_204
TCCATGCTGTAATCTATGATCCTCTTCGTGTGGTCCATGAATATGCTTACGAAGGGGAAGTTCAGTATGTTAACGAGCTTCTCCCTGAGCCCCCTCTCCTCCCTCCTCAACGACTCGGCCTTAAGCATTACATCGTTGGCTACGGCCTTATCGATATTTATGAAAGACCTAGAGATCGCGTTAAAGAGCTCCTCACCTCCCTCATACAGCTCGATCACCTGGTCTGGTAGGGGTGCCTTACCCCTACTCATCAATAACTCCCTAGCTATTATGCTAGCATGGTCCGCGATGCGCTCCATGCTCTTAACCCCTATCAGTATGTATAGAGCCTCAGCTAGGGTCTCAACACCTGCATCGGAGGGCTTTATACCCCCTAAGAGCACTAGGTTTAGTTGCTTAACTACGAATAGGAACAGCTTATCGACGGTGTCGTCCCTCTCAATAACGCTCTTTAAAACACCTTCATCGAACGAGGTTAGGGTGTTCCTAACGTCCATCAACATGTAGCTTACTGTCTTAGCCATCTTCTTAATAGCCTCGTTTAGAGGTAGGCTTGAGGGGTCGACCACTAGGTGTAGGAGGACGCTGTCAGCTGTCTCCTCAAGTATCTCGAGGCCAACGATCCTGTGGGTTATGAACTCCTTTAGAACAGCCCTCAACCTCTCAGAAGGAACTTTAAACACTACGTTAACCGTTGTGTACCCAGCTAGGTAGGACGATATAACCTCCCTAATCATCTTACCCTCATTGAGGCTATCAATAACTACCATACGCTCATAGCTCCTACGCCTCGCATAGGTTGATGGGTAAACCCTTAAGCTGTAGTCGGGGAGGATCTCCATAACCACCTCAGACCCGCTTAAGATACCGACCCTCCTAGCCCACTCCTTAGGTAGGGACACGATAAACGTTGAGCCACCGGTTACCTGGACCCTCCTCCTAAAAGTACTCACACTCCCACCATAGGCTATATACTTATATAGTATATTTATATATTCTAAAGGTATTCTTCTTAAACCCAGCTAAAGCTAAATAGTGGGGGGTTCGATGAGGTTAGTGGGTAGCAGTAAGGGTGTTTTAAGGCTTACGTACATAGCGTTTACCCTAGTTGCTATACTATCGCTGATGCTGGGGCTTATTGAGTGGGGCCTTCGCTAACCTTAAGCGCCTCTCTAGCTATCTTAGGTGTTATTAGGAACTCTAGAACACCCCCTCCCTTCTCAACCTTGAGGACCTCAACACCTACTGCAGCCCCAGCACCTATCTTAACGTTCCCTCCACCTATTAACTCGCTCACCACTTTCTCAATGCTTGGAGCGTGCCCTACTAGGGCTGCTGAGTCCTGAAGCACTAGCTTCGCTAATGCGTTGAGGGACAGAACCGCTGGGTGGAGCTCAGCAGAGACCTTAACGTCTGCACCGTGAACTCTTGAAAGCACCTCAGCCGTCTGTAAAGCCCTCCTTAAAGGGCTCGTATAGATTACTGAGAGCTTTACTGGTAGTAACTTAGCAACAGCCTCTACATCGGCGGCGCCCTCCCTAGTAAGGGCCCTCTCCTCGTCCGGGAGGCCGGGCTTCTTCTCCTCCGCCTTACCATGTCTTACAAACACCAATAACATGGGGTGCCCCGGTGGTATGTAGGGGCTGGTTTAAATAGCTGTTATGCCTTAGCCGTAATGGTCAGTACCTACCGAGCTTTGGGCTTCATCCCTATGAGGCTTAGGACTTTAGGTAGGAGTACCCACCCGTGCTCGAGTACCCCGAGAACCCCTCTAGCACAGTCCCTCTCAGTAAACCTACCTACTGGGTCGGGCTTTAAGTTCCTGGACAGCAGGGCTATAGGGACTGGGTCGTCTGTATGGGCCCTCACGGAGGGCGGTGTTGCGTGATCGGCTGTTACTAGTAGGGCTACATCCCTAGGCATTAATTTAAGGAATGGCTGAACGAAGTACTCATCGATCTCCTCAACCCTCCTCCTCTTAAGCTCCTGGTCGCCGTCGTGGCCCGGCTCGTCGGGCCCCTTAAGGTGTACGTAGACTATGTCGTGGGTTCCCAGCGCCTCCAAGGTCTTCTCAAGCCTTAACCTGTAGTCCTCCCTAGGGTTATCGCTGGGTAGGGGGATCTCCACAACATCTGCTTTGAAAGCCCTACCAATCCCTAGCTCTACAGGCATCTCAGCTAGTAGGGCGAACTTAGCGCCGTACTTACTGTTCAAGGGCTTCGCTCTAGGTATGTAGGTACCTGCATCCCTTAGGAGCAAGGCGTTTGCTGGTGGTAGACCCCTCCCCACCCTCCCAGCATTTACTGGGTGCCCGCTAAGTACCTCAACGGCCTTCCTAATGAAGGCGTTAACTATCTCAGCAGTTACCCTAGCCTCCTCGCTGTCCTCTAAGGGCTCTACATCCCTGATGTAGGGCCTGTACAGCTTTGACGCAACGCTTATAAGCCCCCTCCTCTCGTAGGCGGGGTCGCTATTGCTAACCATGGGTGATAACCTGTACCTCCTACTACCTATAACCACTACAGCCCTATGACCAACCGTCGCCTTAACCCTAGCGTACCCGTCGTGGACACCTAGGTCTATACCATCGATTGCCCTAGCGAGGGCCCTGCCCTCCTCACTCGTTAAGCTCCTCCCAACCCTCCTGTCAAGTATCCTTAACGTCCCTGCATCAACTGTCGCGAAGTTAGCTCTAAAGGCGACCTCAACGCCCTCCTTAAACACCATACCAGCACCTAGTGCCTCAATAGGTCCCCTACCGGTGTAGACGTCCCTGGGGTCGTACCCAAGGATGGAGATCACCGCGGAATCGCTTTCAGGGGCTACCCCCTTACCAATAACGTACATCGCCCCGCACACGCCGTTGCTCGCTACGTAGTCTAGGCCCGGCTTAAACGCCTTCTCAAGGGTCGTGGCGGGGTCTGCTAACCTATCAGCTACTCCGTCTAAGACTAGGTACAGGAGCTTAACCATGGCCCTCACAACCTGCACAGCTTATCCAGTGCTGCATACCTTAAAACAGGTAGCTACCTAGTAGCTACGAGGACTAACCTCCTAGCATCCCTGGGCTCAACATCCTCGACCCTGAAGTCCCCGTATACCCTGACGTCGCTGAAACCAGCGAGCTTAGCGAAGAGCTTTAGCTCATTAGCGCTGTAGGCCCTGAGCCTGTGATAGTCAGGTATCATCGTAACCCTCCCACCCTCCTTAACAACTAAAGTCCTCTCCCACTCAATGAGTGCTGAGACCCTACCCATAACGACCGAGTCAAGGATCAGTATGCTTACATCGTCGTGGTCGACCCTCCAGACCACCGGCTCCCCCCTTAACCACCTCTCAGCCCTGTAGGGGTTAGGTGCGTCAGCTATGAACACGCCTCCATCCCTTAAAGCCCTAAACACCCCCTTCATGGTGCTCAACATGTCGTCATCCGATACGTTGTAGTTTATGCTTGTAAAGAAGCACGTAACCGCGTCGAAGCACCTCCTAAACCTAATCCTCCTCATATCCCCTACCTTAAAGACCGCCCTAACACCCGCGCTGACCGCCTTCCTCCTAGCTATCCTAACCATGTCCCTACTGATGTCTAGGCCAACAACCCTGTACCCCCTCCTAGCTAGCTCTATGGTGGGGCCGCCGGTACCGCACGCTATATCCAGCACGTCCCTTACATCCCTCCTAGCTACCTCCTTAAACACCTTAACCGTGAAGTCGATGAGCTTAGGGACGCTCCTCTCTAGGTAGTCACTATATATTACGTCGTAGTACTTAGCGTACCTCGTATAGATTTGGGGGCCCAACCGCGGCACCGTGGTTGATTACCATAGTGCTCTATTTAAGCTTAGGGAGGCCTTCTTAACCATGAAGAAATATGCAGGGTTTAGTGTAGCATTTACTGGTGCGGGCTGTGCGCGGTGCTGGGGTTAGCGAGATAAGGATTTACGGCGTACCGGTCAGCGGTGAGGTTGCTGAGGGCACCGATGTAGGGGGCCTAGTCGTTGATGCTGCTAGGAGGTGCGGGTGCGGTATCAGGGATGGTGACGTAGTCGTCATAGCGTCTAAGATAGTGTCTAAGGCTGAGGGCATGGTGGTTAGGGTAGGGGGTGTTAGGGCAGGCACCCCCGCTAAGATCCTCAGCAGGTTCTTAGGGATGAGGGAGGGGCAGGTCGAGCTCTACCTAAGGCAGGGGAGGGTGGTAGCCGTTATACCGCTTAAGCTCATTGAGGGCTATTTAAGGAGGTATACAAGGGATTTAAAGGCCGTGGAGGAGGCAGTAGCCCCTGAGCCCTACCTCCTACTCATTAGGACCCCGCAGGGGTTGATGAGCTGGGGCGGTATAGACCTATCTAACGTGCCCAGAGGCTACGCGGTCCTGCCACCTAGAGACCCAGATGCATCGGCTAGGAGGATTAGGGATAGGATTAAGGAGTTAACGGGGTGTGACGTAGCTGTAATCCTGAGCGATACGGAGTGGACGCTGAGCAAGTTTGGAAGCATTGACGTAGCTATTGGCTCAGCGGGTATAGCGCCTGTGAGGAGGGGCTTCGGTTCCAGGGATATCTACGGGAAGCCTAAGTTCGGCGGCATAGACGTGCTAGTAGACCTAATAGCTGCTGCAGCAGCCCTACTAATGGGTCAGGCAGCTGAGTCCGTACCCATAGCTATAGTTAGGGGGGTTAGGTACGAGCCCTCAGACGAGGGTGTGAAGGATATTACGTACCCGTCTAAGCTCCTCAGGAAGGGGTTAGTGAAGGTCGTCCTACTAACCTCCCTGTTTAAGTTAGTGCACGCTCTAGCATCAATACTAAGGTTCTTTAAGCGCTGACGACCCGCCCTACCTCCTAGCTACGGAGCTCGGGGCTTCTCATATGGGAGAAATCTTTTTCTATGACGATGCGGTATTTATGTCTGAGGTACAGTTAATGGCGCTCTACGACGTTAGGTGTCGAGACGTAGTCCGCATCCTTGCTTCAGGCCCTATGGGAAGGAGGGAGATCGGGGAGAAGCTCCGGGAGGTTTACCCAACCCTCAGCCCTAGGGGTAGGTGGGTAAAGACCGTGCTCCTTGAGTGGAACCCCTACGTTATTAGGGAGGACAACAACTACAAGCTGTCAGACCTAGGGCAGGCGCTAAGCGCTATACCCGGAGAGGTCGGTGGGGAGCTAAGCGATGCTGAGAAGGTCTTCATTCTCGGCACAATGATGCTTGATGAGGCCCAGAGGAAGATCGTGGCGGAGCTCATAGCTACTGGTAAGAGCACCAGTAAGGATACGTGGAAGGTCACCCAGACCGAGAGGGTTCTTAAGAAGTTAGGCATTATTAAATAAACACGCTTTTTTACAGGTCTAAATCCTCACGTCTAAACATTACTGCAGCTACTTAAAGCTTGTAGCTACTGCTAGTATACCTCTTCTCAACCCTGTGCCTATACGTTATTGCTAGCAGGTCTATGAGCATGTGGAACACCTCCTTAAGCTTAAACGGCGCTTTAAGCCTTATCTCGAACACCGCGGGCACCTCGACAACCCTGTACCCCCTAGCGCATACAGCTGTCAGTAGCTCCGCGTCCATGGCGTACCTCTTAACCGTTAGCCTGGGGACTACGTCGTCGAGTACATACCTCCTAAACGCCTTAGCCCCGGTCTGGGTGTCCTTAACCTTAATACCTAAGAGGATCCTCTCTAGGGTGTGGAACGCCTTGCTAAGGATCCTCCTAAGGATAGATGCCTTAGTATTCGATAGCCTGTGCCACTTAGAGGTGACGACCGCATCCGCGAGGCCGTCCTTCTCAATTACGTCGATCATCAGGGTTAGCTGCCTAGGATCTATGTCTAGGTCTCCGTCGAAGAAGGCAATGACCTCCCCCCTACTAGCCATGAAGCCCTTAATGAGGCTCCAACCCTTACCCCTATTAACCCTGTTCCTGAAAACCCTGACGTTACGGGGTAACGCCGCCCTCACTAGGTTCTCGTAGGTCCCGTCCCTGCTCCCGTCATCAACGATCACTACCTCGAAGTCCCTGAACCCGTTCTTAACGAGCTCGTGGACCACCCTAAACACAGCCCTCCTAGCTGCGTGTACCTCGTTGTATACAGGGATAACTACCGATAGCTTTAAAGGCCTGCCCAGTCCTCTACCCCAGAGGAGGGGCTCGCTAGTAGTAGCTGGTGGGTGGCTAGCAATCACCGCCCTACCCTCGCTTACCGACGCCATCTGCAGCCCCTTCAAATTACTCCACTACTATAGTAGCTACCCTTAACTAGTTAAGTATTCATGGTATAAAACCTGGGGTGCTAGTAATACGCTGAGGATCGCCTGGACCGGGTGGTAGCTCGCTACGCTCATACTATGAGGGCTAGCCCTAGGAGCTACTAGCTACTAAGCCCTTAACAGCATCTCTACTAGCGTGCCTAGACCGGCAGGTCCTGAGTGAGTTAAGTGTTTTTACCTCCTACTGGAACATGCTTCGGTGTATTTATGTCGGGTGGGGTTAGGTGGGTCCACGTAGTTTCTGTAGGGACATCCCTCCTAGCCAACTTCGAGAGGCTTAATGGGGGTAGCGCTGCGGCCCTAGGTGTTACCGGCTGGTCTAGGGTAGGGCCGAGCGATCCAGTGCAGGAGTTAGCTCTTAGCAGGTCTAGGCCTGGTGACCCAGTGTTTAACGAGCTCCTTAAATCCCTTAAGGGGGACCCCAGGACATACTCAGCGGAGCTCAATGCCTTCTTAAGGTATGTGAGCCTTAACTCCCACGCCCCGCCGTCTAGCGTAGGCGTACTGCTGTACAGCACCGATACGGGTACTGGGTACCTATGCGCCTCAGTTATCCATAAGTACTTAGGTGGGGAGGGCTACCGCCTGCTGTCCCCTAAGCCCGTGAGGGTTAGGGGGCTGGGCAGGTCCGAAGAGCTGTTCGATGACGCGCTAGCTAACCTCCTAGACCTCGTTGTTAGCAGGATCACTGACTGGTCAGGTAAGGGCGTCCCGGTATACATAAACGCTACCGGGGGGTTTAAGGCGGAGACGCAGTTCTTAGTTATTGCTGCAGCCATAGCTGGTGCTAAGGCCGCTTACTACATCCACGAAACGTTTAGGGACGTTGTGGAGCTACCCCTACCTCCCCTAAAGATCCATGAGGGCTTAGAGGAGGTGGTTAGGAGGTTTAAGGGGGTAGGCGGCCTAGCTAGGGACGAGTTCGAGGGCCTGTGCTACAGGGTAGGGCTAGACCCCGTTGAGCTCGAGAGGGATAGGAAGTTAGTGGTTAACTTAAAGCCTAGGAAGTGGTTGCTAAGGCTGGTTAAGCAGTAGCTACCTTGCAACCGGTTGTGGAGGGCTTGCCCTGCAGGGTAGCTGCCTTAACCGCTAGCTGCAGGGACCCCTTAGTTGCTGCCGCCTCCGTGCTGGGGGTTGTAGGGCTCGTTACACTCCTCGAGCATGCCTCCCAATGCGTCCACGCCCTCATAACCGTCAATAGGGCCGTTACGTACTTCAGCGCTGCTTACAGCCCCCTGCAGCTGGCCGCAGCAGCCCTCCTAGCATCGGTAGGTGTTGCCGGGGCTGTAGCCCGGCCTAAGGCGTTCGGTAGGTGCTTCCTAACAGCTCTAGGCCTCCTATGCGCTGTGCTGGCATCTGCTGCCCTACTAGGCTTTAAAGGCGTGGCTATCCATGGGTTAGCGCTTACAGCGTCCTTGACCCCTATCGTTAAGTACCTACTGATAGCTCTAGCGGTAACACCGGTAGCTGTACTCACCCAGCACCTAGCTCGTGGAGCGCCCGCTAGGTTTAGGGGGGCGTTAAGGGCTTTAAGCAGTCCTCCCACACCTAAGGAGCTAGCCCTATTCACCTCAGCCATAGCCCTCCTCTTAGCTATTCCCTACCTACCCCACATAAACCCTGGGGGCCTACCGATCGATGCCGACTACGTGCACTACGCATCGTGGGTTAGCTCGTTGAGCGCGGTGCGGAACCCGCTGCGCGAGCTCCTGGCTATTGGGTGCGGTGATAGGCCCCTAACCATAGCCCTGCTGTGGGGGTTGAGCAGGCTCTTACCCTACCCCTACGTCGATAGGGTGTTCACCCTTACATCCCTAACCCTGCTAGCCACCCTCACCTACACGGCGTCACGCATGCTGGGGTGTAGGTACGCGTACGTCTCCGTTCTAGGCCCACTACTCGTCACCCTCTACTACGGCGGCTTCCACGCCAACCTCCTTGCGTACGTGCTAGCTCTGTCAGCCCTTATCGCCGCCATTAGCGGTAGGGTTAAGGTGTTACCGGCTCTGTCGGCCCTATCGGTTATGTCTCACTCGGAGGCGTGGGCCCTATACACACCACTCTTCGCTGGCAGTGCTAAGGCGTTGTTAATGTGGGTAGCTCCTGGGCTCGCCTGGCACGCGTTGAGGCTCGCAGTACTAGGGCCTGGATGCGTTAGCGCGGTGGCTAGCGGGGTGGGCTTCGTAGGGCTTAGCGAGTTAGTGGGTAAGGTGGGTTTTGAGGTGGAGGTGTACCTGTGGGGCACCCTTAACTGCTGGTCGGTGTACGCGGTAGCTATAGCTGGCTACTACTTCATGGCTAGGGACGGGCACCCAATGACTCTGCAGGTCGCTGCATCGATGGCCCCCCTACTGCTATCGCTCTTCCTAACCCCCTACGTAACGGCTAGGGCCCTAGTGAACTCAGCTACATGGCTCCCGGTAGCCTACCTGTTCAACAAGGTTAGGGGGTTTGAAGCCGTTCTAGCCTACGCAGGCGTCCAGCTACTATGGGTTGCATGGTACCTAG
>NJEF01000033.1 GCA_002255065.1 Desulfurococcales archaeon ex4484_204
CATAGATGCAGCCCCTAGTTGGTAGCCAGTAGTAGATATAGCACGACGAATTAATAAAGGCGTAAGCTAGGACCTCTTAAACCCTTTAAGCCCATTAAGGGCTAAACTTATTAGCTTCACCCCTAACTGGATAGGGTGTCCAAACAGTGAGGAAGGGATACGTTAAGGCCTTAGCAGCCCTAGCCATCGTTGTAGCCCTGGTTCTAGGCGTTATAGGGTACTACGTGGTTGCTCTAAGTGCTAAGTACTCGGGCCTTGAGGACCTCAGCTCTAAGGTTTTGAGTAAGGTTAACGATGTGCGTTCATCGATTAGTGAGCTGAGCAGGGAGATCAATTCTTTAAGCACCTCCCTATCCAACGTTACGTTAAGGGTCAGCGCTGTTGAGAAGCTCCGTAAGGAGCTCTCAAGTATAGCGGCTGAAGTTCAGTCCCTTAGGGATGAGGTGGGTAGGTTAAGGGGTGAGTCGGCTAGGGTTAAGGAGCTTAGGGAGAGCATCAATGCCCTAGCGAGTAGGGTTGATGAGCTATCCAGGGCCGTCTCCGAGGCTGCTAGGGCTAGCGATGTTGAGGAGCTCAGGAGCTACGTGGAGGGCCTTAAGGAGTCGCTAGAGGAGCTTAAGGAGCTAACCCTATTCCCGGTAACGGTTGTCGATGCTTCAGGGAGGGTAGTAACCGTTCCCTCAAAGCCCACGAGGGTGGTTACCCTACTGCCGAGCGTAACGGAGACAGTGTTCGCTGTCGGTGCTGGGAGCCAGGTAGTAGGTGTCGACGACATGTCTAACTACCCAGCTGAGGTAGGGGAGCTCGTCAGCAGGGGTGAGGTAACAGTTATTGGGAGCGGGTGGTACCCGGACGTCGAGAGGATCTT
This sequence comes from Desulfurococcales archaeon ex4484_204, assembly GCA_002255065.1. Taxonomy (GTDB): domain Archaea; phylum Thermoproteota; class Thermoprotei_A; order Sulfolobales; family NBVN01; genus EX4484-204. The sequence goes on from NJEF01000033.1 coordinate 869, forward strand.
AAGCCTTAAACCGGACCTAGTCATAGGTGTTGGAAGCGTTCCCAGCCACTCAACAATTAAGGAGATGTTCTCAAGGTATGGAATACCGGTGGTCCTGCTCCCAGATAGGGATATAGAGGACATCTACACATCGATAAACATAGTTGGCAGGGTTACAGGCCATTTAAGGGAGGCAGCCGACCTATCAGTTAAGGTTAGGGAGGAGGTCGCCGCCATCAGGACCTTAACAGCTAACCTAAGCAGGCCTAGGGTAGCTTTGATAGTCTGGCTTAAACCCCTATGGGTTACTGGCAACGGGACATGGATGAACGACCTACTAACCCTAGCTGGAGGTGTTAACGCCTACGGTGGTGTTAGTGGGTGGACCTCAGTAGACCCCGAATCCCTCCTTGAAGCGAGGCCAGACATAATAATAGTTGCCGCAGGCCACATAGAGGTCGTTCCCAACGCCTCAGAGGCAGTTAAGTACCTACGGGAAGCCCTAGGCGATGCAGCTTCCAGCATACCGGCGGTGTCTAACGGTAGGGTTTACTGCATCTACGGGGATTACAACGACGCGTTAGTTAGACCGTCTCCCAGGGTTGGTTTAGCGTTAAGGCTTCTAACAGCCCTAATACACCCGGAGGCCTTGGGGCTAACCCCGGAGCAGTTGCCCAGCGATGTAAGCTCTAACACCTTTAAGGTCCCTAAGGCCCCTTAGCGCTACCCCCGTAAAGGTGGGATGTTGGGTCTAAGAACCCTAGGTTTTTCTGGATGGCTAGTCGTGCTAGTCCTAGTCGTGCTAGCCCTCTCCCTAATCTCCTTATCTGTTGGCACATACAGAGGCTTAAGCCTGCCCAAAGTAGTTAAGGGCCTCCTTAAGGGCGGTTTAAGCAGGGCGGACCTATCGATACTTGATAGGAGAGCTGCTAGAACCGTTGCAGCATTGATCGCTGGCCTAGGGCTAGCGTCGTCGGGTATAGGGCTCCAGTACGTCTTAAGGAACCCCCTAGCTGAGCCCTACCTACTAGGGATATCCGCTGGAGCTGCTCTAGGGGTTCTAGTATCCTTAGCCTTTGGGTACTACATGAACCCGGTAGCCCTACACGCCACGGCCCTAGCTCTAGGGCTGGCAGGGTTCTCAGTCGTTATAGCTACGTCAGCCTTCACAGGCCTGTCCCCCCTATCGGTGATTATCGCTGGTATAGCCGTGTCGTACGCTATAAGCTCTATCAACATAGTCCTAACAATGCTTCTAGGTCCTAAGGTTCACGGAGCTCTAGCATGGCTCTACGGAACCGTTGCCTACGTTCTCTGGGATGAGGTCACATACTCAGCACCGGTGGTGATCGTTGCGGTAGCCTGGCTGCTGCTGAGGGCTAGAGCTGTAGGGACCTTAATACTCGGTGAGGAGGTAGCTGAGTCCCTAGGGGTTAGGGTTAAGAGGTTAAGGGTTGAGGTAGTTATTGCCAGCGCCTTAGCGACCTCAAGCGTTGTGGCCTTCGCAGGCCCTATAGGGTTCATAGGGCTTGCAGCCCCATGGATAGCCAGGCTCCTAGTAGGCTCGGACTTCAGGGCGTCCTACATAACGTCCCTAGCCGTGGGGCCAGCCCTGGTGGTGGGATCCGACATAGGGGCTAGGCTGGTCATGCCCATCGAGTCGGCGCCGTTAACAGCTATAACAGCTTTAATCGGCGCCCCAGTGCTCATCTACCTACTGGTTAGGAGGTCATCGTGGGGTGGTTAAGCTATACAGCGAGGTGCTCGGTAAGGTAGTCGAGCTCCCTGATAGCCCTAGGAGGGTGGCCACCTTATCGCCGTCCATAACGGAGACCCTGGACTTCATAGGGTTGTGGGGCAGGGTTGCTGCTGTAAGTACCTACTGCCACGTTGGGTACCCTAAGTCTAGGGGGAAGCCAGCGGTATCCGCTTACACATCCCTAACACCTAGGGGTGCCGAGGTTATTAGGGAGGTGGACCCGGACCTGGTACTGGTGTCCAGCGGTATCCAGACGTTGCTGGCTAGGGAGCTCGATAGGGCTGGATACACGGTGTTCCCCGTACCCCTACCTAGGAGCATCTACGACGTCCTATCCATGGTTAGGGTTGTTGGGCTGGTAGCTGGCTCACCTGAGGCTGGGGATAGGGGGGCTCGGGAGCTCTTCGATAGGTTGGCTAGCTTGAAGGGCTCCCTACCACCCCTTAGGACGTATGTAGAGCTGGAGTTCGCACCTGCTCAGAGGTACAGCGTTGGTACTTACACGCACATAGACTCAGCCCTGTCCTTCATAGGGCTTAGAAACGTTTACGGGGGGCTGGTAGCTGGATACGTAACGCCTAACTACGGATACGTAGCTTCCAGGAACCCCGAGGTAGTGATCTACGACTACGAGCCGGGGTTGAGGAGGTCTGTAGGTGATGTAGTTGACGACTTAAGCGGTAAGGGCTTAGGGGGTGTTAAGGCGGTGGTTAGTAAAGCGGTCATCATAGGGGCTAATTACGTGAAGAGGTACGGGCCATCCCTAATAACCTACGTGCTCCCAGACATCGTCAGCAAGGTCCGTAGCCTGGGGTAGCTAGCATGGAGTGCATGAGACCTGTAGCTGTTAGGGACCTCGTTGTTAGGTATAGGGATGTCGTAGCTGTTAAGGGGGTGTCATTCGATGTTGGTAGGGGGGAGGTCCTAGCTATAGTTGGGCCTAATGGCGCTGGTAAGACCTCCGTGCTTAGGGTGCTGGCAGGGATTACCCCTGTAAGCGGGGGGTCAGTAACCCTCTGTGATAAGGTGTTTAGGTCCGGTAGGGTGTGGGCTAGCAACTACGTCTCCTACGTCCCTGCATGGCCTATGGCGGACCCCTGGGCTAGGGTTGCCGACGTCATGGCGGCGTCCAGGTACGGGCTGAGCAGGGCATTCATAGGGTTGGGAAGGGATGATAGGGAGGCGGTGCTAGCAGCTGCTGAGGAGCTAGGTGTTGCGCAGTTCATGGGGAGGTTCTTCGGGGAGCTCAGCAGCGGGGAGAAGAAGCTGGTAGTAATTGCCGCGGCCCTAGCAAGGAATCCCAGGGTGCTCCTGCTTGACGAACCAACAACATCCCTCGACGTTAGGAACCAGGGGGTTGTAGTGAGCGTCGTGAGGAGGCTGGCTTCTAGGGGTGTCGCGGTTGTTGTAGCTACCCACGAGCTACACCTAGTAACCCTCTACGCGGATAAGGTCTTAGTTCTAAATAAGGGCTCAGCGATCGCTTACGGGGACCCCGGAACCGTTTTGAGGAAGGAGGTTCTTGAGGGGGTGTACGGTGCTGAGCTACTCGAAGTTGGTGGGGAAGGCCTTAAGGTGTTCCTACCGAGGGTTCAGCGTTAAAGCCCTAGCTCCCTCGATATCCCCTTCAACGCCTCAATACCTATACTGAAGAACTCCTCTAGCCCTACACCCAGCTCCTCAACCTCCCTTATGCGGTCCCTGTTAATGCTTCTAGCGAAGTCCTTAGACTTAAACTTCCTCCTCACGCTGCGGACCCTAACCTCGGAGAGCTTCCTACCAGGCATTACTAAGGCTGTAGCTATTATCAACCCCGATAGGTGGTCTGAAGCCCTTAGCGCATGGGCTAGCCTAACCCCCTCAGGGCTACCAGGCTTGAACCCGTTTAACTCGTTGTGCCCTGCTATGGCTTCGAGGGCGTGGTCAGGTAGCTTACCCCTAAGAATGTCGAGGGCTACTAAGCCATGCCTGCTCAGATCCCTGCTAGTCACCTCGTAGTCTATGTCGTGGAGGAGGCCTGTAAGCCCCCACACCTCCTCATCCTCCCCCAACCTCCTAGCTAAGGCCCTCATAATAGCTTCAACGGATAGACAGTGCTTAACCATCTTGTCATCCCTTAAGTACCTCCTCAGGAGGTCTAGAGCCTCATCCCTGCTAATCACGTCCAACACCACTAAGAGTGGGAGGAGGTACTTTTATGTTTAGTAATTAAGCGATACCGGCTGTCTTAAGGGCCTCACCGAGCGGTGTGCCCGGCTGTGCTGGCACCATCCTCACACCCGCCTGCTGCAGGAGCGCTGAAGCCTTAGGGCCTAGAGGCGGACCCACAACCACGGTGACACCCATTGATAGGAGCCACTGAGCTACAGCGATACCTACACCACCACCCCCCATCGCGTACTGATTGGGGAGGACCTGGACGTTAACCACCTTACCACCCCTAACATCCACTAACGCGAAGTACGGGGCTCTAGCGAACACGTACGATATAGGTGAGTTAATGCCTTGAGGTACGTCGACGGGTGCAGCCACCTTCACTACCCCCGGGACCGTCTGCCTATACGGCTGCTGATATGGAGGCATGTAGGGCTGCTGACCCCACCTACGCCCCCTACCCATACCGCGCCCACCGCCCCTACCCATACCACCTCCTTGACCCCTAAACATCGCGTGCACCAGTTAAGGTAGGGGTGAGGCATTAATATGTCTTAAGGGATCTACTCATACGTTTGAATTATTAGTGCTCACGTACGTTAAGGGGGTTAGCTCCTTTAACGCCTTAACTAGCCAGATACCCCTCTCCCTAGCCTCCTCAACAGCTTTTGGCGTAACCCATAGCGTGTACAGGGCCTTAATAACCCTAGGTCTTAGGTAGGTGGGGTAAGCCTTAAGCAGGGAGTTAACAAGCTCGTCAAGCCTCCTAACCACCGACACACCTGCCCGCGTTGATACCTCGCCAACAACGCAGATATCGCCGCTACACCCATAGACGTTGACCTCAACGCCGGGCAGTACTAAGTCAGTTAACTCAACCATGATTCCCTTCTCCCTAAGCCTGTAAGCAATAACCTCCCTAGCCTCCTCCTCAAGGGTTAGCGAGGTCCTCTCAATATAAGCCCTCAACTCCCTAACATCCCTCTTCAACTCCCTTAACTCCCTAACCACCTCGTTGAACTTCACGTCATGCTTCTCTAACCTCTTTGTGTGCTCCTCAAGAACTTCCCTGTGCCTCTTAAGTTCCTCGAGTATCTCGTTGAACTTCCTGTCGTGCTCCCCCAACCTCTTTGTGTGCTCCTCAAGGATCCTAGTGTGCTCTTCGAGGATCTCCCTGTGCTTCCTAAGTTCCTCGAGTATCTCGTTGAACTTCCTGTCGTGCTCCCCCAACCTCTTTGTGTGCTCCTCAAGGATCCTAGTGTGCTCTTCGAGAATCTTCGTATGTTCCCCGAGGACCTTGCCGTGCTCCTCAAGGATCCTAGTATGTTCTTCGAGGATCTCCCTGTGCCTCTTAAGTTCCTCGAGTATCTCGTTGAACTTCCTGTCGTGCTCGCTGAGCTTCCTAAGGATATCGCCGTAACCTATTATACCAGCGACTACCTGCCTAAACTCGGCGTCCTCCTTAAGGAGCTTGAGGAACCCTTCCTTAAGCGCTGACCTAGCCACCCTCCTTCAGCACCCGTATACGTAGGGTTACTCAATACTTAAAAATCAGCTGGCGATTCCGTAGCTACAGCTTCCTAACGGTAGCTAGTACTATGGCTAAACCTATAGCTATGAGTACCAGGGCTACTACCAGCTTAGCAGCCCCTACGAGCCCTACCCAGAACGTCTTAAGGAGGTCTACGACGCCCCACCCCAGGACCGAGGTCGATAGCAGTGAAGCACCTATAGCTAGCAGTACAGCACCTACCACCAGCATAACGATCCTCACAACATCCCTACCCTGGATCTCGACACCCCTACTGGTCGACGGGGGCTGCATCGCCCCCGCTGGTGCTTCAGGCATTAAAACGCACGCAGCTATGTAGAGTACTATAATTACTGTAGGGTTAAGTATTAGGAGGGCTGCTGCTGCCAACCTAATTATCACGGGATCTATGTTAAGGTATTCCGCGAGCCCCCCGCAGACACCGCACAGTACCTTCTCCTTGGAACTTCTATAGAGCCTCCTCATCAACTAAGTACTTAATCACCAGTTTAAAAAGCATTTCAACATCACTTACCTTCTAAGTAACTACCCCCACCCCCTAACCTCTCCTAGAGACTCCCTAAAGCCTTCGAAGAAACCTCTCCCCTACTCTCTAAATTTGCTGGTAATGAAGCGGTGATAGCTAGTACCTAGCTCTTAATAAGTGCTCCACGGTCCCTTACTCTGCAGCGACACACCTTACGCTACCTGGGTATACTTAAAAAGACAGGTTAGAGCTCATCTACAGTCACTAAATAACCACGCCTTACGTAAGTGTCTAAAAATAGCGGGGCTTACAATGACCGCCTTGCTGATATAGTTGCTACGCATACAGCTACTGTAGCTAAACTCGCGATCCACGGCTCGGGAATATGCTGAGGCGTGCTATTATCGGTAGTTCCTGTGCTAGCCGTACCAGCAACTTCCCTGGAATTAACTGAGTTAGTAAAGAGCTTAAGTGCCTACCGCTAGCTTGCTACCCGGAGGGGTTCCACCCACTTTTACTACAAATAGCCTAGAGGTGATACCTAACGAATTTAAAAGCTTCGAAGAAACCGCCTGCTTATTAATACTATTACTGTATAGTACTGTTTGAAGTTTACACGGCTAAGTATTTGTGACCTCCGCTATATCATGAAGTCAGGGATCCTCCCAGGCTCTACAGCTTTTAGTGGCTTCAGCCCTGTCTTCTTGAGGAGCTTCTTTACGTGTGGGTACAGGATTACTAGCTCTATGTCTATGTTGTCGGCTAGGTCTGGGTGTATTCTGGCTAGTGCCTCCTTTAAGGCCTTGAAGTTCTGGGGTGGTGTGAAGCTGATCATTACTGCTGGGTAGAACTCCTCAACAGGCCTCATCCCTGCGTTAAGGAGGTTCTCAAGGGCTCTGAGCTGGTAGTTAAAGAACTCTGGGTCGGCGCCGGTAAGCCTTGAGAACTCCTCAGGTGTCGCGCCCTTCAGCGAGACCCTAACGACTACGTTGCCGAGGTTAGCGACCTCCCTAACAACCCCCTCATCCCTACCCAGCACTAACCCGTTCGTTTCAAGGATGAACACGAAGCCCGACGCCCCCAACCCCTTAATAACCTGCTTTAAGTGCTCGAAGCACAGGGTCGGCTCCCCACCGCTAACCCTCACATACCTGTACCCCCTCCTAGAAGCTATGCCCTCCAACCTCCTAACAACCTCCTGAGGTGGGTATAGCCTGCCAGCACTCGTTGTGAAGCTGCCGTAGCGCCACGACCAGCAGAAGCCGCATCTAAGGTTGCAGCCAACGCAGTCAGCGGTAGCTATACCCCCGTACCACCTACCGCCGCGGAACCTGTAGTACCTCCTCCACACGACACCGCTCCTCACCACGCACACAGCCTTCTCAACCGCCTCACCTAGTACGAAGGGGTTGAAGCCCAAGCAGACACCTCGAGCTGTTAGCGCCCTAACTAGTATAGCGCTAAGCACCTAATTTAGGTAAACGCTTATTAGAAGCCCCTAAGAGATACCTCGGCGGTTCTAATGAGCATTGACCTAAGCTACATGCTTAAGAGGAAGGTCGAGAAGCTCAAGAAGGTGAGCGTTAACGGGCTCGCACACAAGCTCGTTGAGGAGATGATGGATAGGGGGGACGAGCTATGCATCGAGGCTCTAAGGCTTGATAACGGGGTCACCGTAGTCGATACAGGGGTTAATGTTAGGGGGGGCTATAAGGCCGGTGAGTACGTAATAAAGATCTCCCTCGGGGGCCTCGGCGAGGCGAGGGTTACATCGCTAGAGCTAGGTGATGACCTGGTCCTACCAGCTGTGAACGTCTACACCGACTACCCAGCAGCTGTTGCCCTATCGATGTACATATGGCTCAACGTTGTTGAGGCCCCCCACCTGGACGTAGGCGGGTACACAGCGTGGGTTTCAGGGCCTGGGAGGGCGAGGGCTAGGGAGCCCGAGAAGGTCTTCAGCAAGATAGACTACA
>NJEF01000034.1 GCA_002255065.1 Desulfurococcales archaeon ex4484_204
TTCCTTGAAGGTCCTCCTACAGCTAATGGCTACCCACACGTAGGGCACGCTAGGGGTAGGGTGTATAAGGACTTCGTACTTAGGTACTACAGGCTGAAGGGCTACAACGTCTGGGCCCAGGCAGGGTGGGACGAGCAGGGCCTCCCAGTCGAGGTGGAGGTTGAGAAGAAGCTCGGAGTGAAGAGGAAGAAGGAGATCTCGGAGAGGGTGGGTCTAGAGAGGTTTGTTAAGGAGTGTAACAACTTAGTTGAGTATTACCTAAGGTACTGGAAGGACTACGTAACGGTTAGGCTAGGCTTATGGCTCGACCTCGACAACGCTTACGAGACAAGGAAGGCTAGGTACATACAGTACGTATGGCACCTAATAAAGGAGGCCTGGAGGAAGGGGTTGCTGTACGAGGGCTTCAGGGTGCTTCCCTTCTGCCCCAGGTGCGAGACCGCGTTAAGCGATGCCGAGGTAGATCAGGGGTACCAGGAGAAGGTGTCCCCATCGATATACGTTAAGTTCAAGGTTAGCGGCAGTAATAGGGAGTACCTAGTAATATGGACTACGACCCCATGGACCCTCATAGATAACGAGGCTGTAGCAGTTAAACCAGACGGTATTTACTGTAGGGTTAGGGTTAGGGATGAGACTTGGATCGTGGCTAAGAACCTAGTCGATGACGTTATGAGGAAGGCAGGGGTGCCTAGCTGGGAGTGTGTTAGCGAGTTTAAAGGGGAGGCCCTTAAAGGGTTACGATACGTTCACCCACTGCTGGAGGAGGTCCCAATCCATAAGGATCACGTAAATGCACATAAAGTCATACTCGCCGACTTCGTATCGCTAGAGGAGGGAACGGGCCTAGTCCACATAGCGCCTGGCCACGGGCCAGAAGACTTTGAGGTAGGGCTTATGTACGGGCTACCGATCACTAGCAACGTCGAGATCAACGGAGTGTTCAACGAGCTAGGAGGGCTTTTCAAGGGGCTGTACGTAGATGAAGCCTCAAAGAAGGTTGCCAGGGTTCTTAGGGAGAAGGGGCTCCTCATACATGAAGGCGTGATAACCCACTCCTACCCCCACTGCTGGAGGTGTCACACACCTCTCATCTATAGAGCGGATAAGCAGTGGTATCTAAGGGTGAGCTCCCTACGCAGCGAGCTATTAAGGGCTTTAAGCGAGGTCGAGATATTCCCTGAGAAGCTTAGGGCTAGGTTCGAGAACTGGCTTGCTAACGTTAAGGACTGGACCATATCCAGGTCTAGGATCTGGGGCACCCCGCTACCTATATGGAGGTGTAAGGAGGATCCCAATAAGGTGCTAGTTATTGGAAGCATTGAGGAGCTTAAAAGGTACTCCCTAGGAGCCCCTAACGTTAGCGATGACGACATGGTTCACAGGCCATGGATAGATAGGGTAAGGCTAGCTACTAATGACTGCAGGGAGTGGGTTAGGGAGCCGTATGTCCTCGACGTATGGCTAGATAGCGGTATAGCCTGGATAGCGTCAGTTGATGGTTTAAGGAACAAGGAGCTGTTCACTAAGCTCTTTCCGTACAACTTCGTAACGGAGGGCATCGACCAGACTAGGGGCTGGTTCTACTCACTAATAGCGTCCTCGGTAATCCTGACCGGGAGGGCTCCCTATAAGCAGATACTGATGCAGGGCTTAGTGCTCGATAAGTTCGGGAGGAAGATGTCTAAACACCTAGGCAACGTTGTTTGGGCTAAGGACATTCTAGAGAAATACGGTGCTGACCCTCTAAGGCTTTACATCCTTTCAAAGTACCCGCCGGGAGAGCCCTTCATGTTCGACCCGGACGAGGTTAAGGAGGCTGTAAGTAAGCTTAACATAATCTGGAACGTGTTTAGGTTCGCGTTAACCTACATGAAGCTAGACCGCTTCACTCCCAGGAGGTACCCCCTTAAATCCTTAATCCATCTAGCTAGGAAGGAGGACCTGTGGATACTTTCACGTGTTAACAGCATGCTCAGAAGGTATAATGAGGCTGTGAGGTCCTACGAGCTCCATAAAGCTACTAGGGAGGTAATGAATTTCTTCATCGAGGACGTAAGCCATGGCTACCTAAGGCTTGTTAGGCCTAGGGTGTGGAGGGAGGAGGGCAACGATAAGTACGTGGTCTACAGCGTCCTCCACTACATATTAATGAGGGCTCTTAAAGCTCTAGCGCCGATCGTGCCGCACTTCTCTGAGGCTTTATGGCAGGAATTCTTTAGGGTTATCGAGCCCGACCTAGAGGAGAGCATACACCTGAGCGTTATGGAACCCGTTGATGAGGGCTTCATTAACAGCGGGCTTGAGGAGGCGTTTGCACATGCCTTTAACGTTGTATCCCTAATAGCGTCCTTAAGGAACTCCGTGGGAATTAAGCTTAGGTGGCCTGTAAGGGAGGTTGTAGTGCTTACTAGCGATAGCGGGCTGACTAAAGCCCTCAACGAGGTTAGGGAAATTCTTGAATTCCTAGGCAACGCGAAGAGAGTGAAGGTCGTTGCCAAGGAGCCCCTAGAGTGTTCAGGGGGTAACTATGTGGTTGCTGAGGCCGGCGGGGTAAGGGTTTACCTACCTAGAACACTGGATAAGGACCTCTACTACGAGGCCCTGGCTAAGGAGCTCATAAGGAGGGCGCAGGTTATGAGGAACTTAATGAACCTAAACGTTGAGGAGTACGTAGTGCTGGGTATCGATACCAGCGATGAAGACATCGCTGAAGCCCTCAGGAGGCACATGGGTTTCATAGCTAACGAAGTTAGGGCGAGGGAGGTTATGAGAACCGTTACAGACGACATGTTCAGTAAGTCATGGGTCATTGAGGGCATAAAGGTCAAGATAGGTATTAGGAGGCTGGGTTAATGCTCCTCGTAGCTGGCTCTCTAAACTACGACGTAAACCTCTACGTTGATCACTTCGCCCCACCTAAGTCCGTGGTTAAGGATATTAAGAGGTTTCTAGGGGGTTCGGGGGGTAACGCTGCAGTAGCTGCTGCAAGGTTTTTAGGGCCGGGTAAAGTAGCAATGCTAGCTGCAGTGGGTGATGACGATATAGGAGCGATGCACTTAGAAGCGCTTAAGAATGAGGGGATCGATACTTCATTGGTTAACGTCTTAAAGGGTGTTGAGTCCGGGCAGGCATTCATAGCTATAAGGCCTGATGGGGAGAACGCTATTTACAGCTACTACGGAGCTAACTCCCTACTCGGCATCAAAAATGTTGTGGATGACGTTAGGGACTTCATGAGGAGGGCGAAGGTTGTGCTAATAATGAACCCGCCAGTTAAGGTTGCTGAGGAACTTGCGTTTATGGCTAAGGAACTAGGCATTTTAGTTATCTGGGACCCGGGGACCATGTCAAGGTATGGTATAGGGGTCCTCGGTAAGTTAGTGAAGTTAGCTGACTACATAGCACCTAATAGGGGCGAGCTACTATTAATGACCTCCTCACAGAGCCTTCGAGACTCGGCGAAGTCGCTCTGGGGCCTTAACAAGGGCTTAGTAGTAATTTCCAAGGAGGGTAAAGAGGGTGTTAGGATTCTATACCCCAACATGCAGGCATACCATGTTAGTAGCGTCTCCCCTGAAGCCCTAGGTTTAAAGATCGTCTCAACCGTTGGGTGCGGCGACGCGTTCGTAGGTGTATTCTCAGCGATGAAGGCTCTGGGCTGCAACGACCTGGAGAGCGCTGTTTACGCAACATGCGCTGCCTCTATTAAGGCTTCGAGGGAGGATCCGCGGGGATCTCCAACCCATAACGAAATGGTGTCCAAGTACTTGAACACATGTAGTGATGCTGTGAAGGTTATCCCATATAGGTTAATATAGGCTATTGCTAACATCTTACTAAACACCCATAGGTAGAGGGTACCACTTATGCTGCTCCCAAGTGAGTGCCCTAAAGCTGTTAGGGATACGGTGAGGTTATGTAAGGACTTAAGGCAGGGCAGGATACTGGGTTCGACGGAGGCTGCCTGCAAGACCCTTGATACCCTCACTACAGCTGCTGGGGAGTGCGGTAAGCTATTCAATAGCTACTTAATAGAGTGGGTTCCACGTATAATAGAGTCGAGGCCCACCTCCCTAGTCATGATAAACCTAACCAGGGAGTTTCTTGAGAGGTACTTAGAGGCGTTAAAGGAGGGAGGTGTTGATGAAGCCCTAGGTAGGGTTAAGGATATCGTTGACAGCATTAAGAGACACGTTAGTAGTGTGAGGGACGCGGTCACGTCCCTAGGGTCTCGCAGGATATCTGATGGCGATGTAATACTAACGCACTCCTATAGCTCAACGATAATTAACCTACTGCGTAAGGCTTTAGAGAGGGGGCTCACTTTCTCCGTCTACGTAACCGAGTCTAGACCTATAGGGGAGGGGCTGATTACAGCTGAGGCCCTATCTAGAATGGGTATTAAGACGTTCCTAGTTGTTGATTCAGCTGTTAGGTTCGTTATGAAGAGGGTCTCTAAGGTATTTGTTAGCGCCGACGCCGTTGCTGCTAATGGTGCTGTTGTTAATAAGATCGGGACATCCCTTGTAGCGCTAGCAGCTAAGGAGGCTAGAGTGAGGGTGTATGTAGCAGCGGGTACCTACAAGTTCGGGTTCGAGACGGTCTTCGGGGAGCTAATAGAGGGAGTCATGCTAAACGACCCCAACCTAATAATACCGAGTAAGGAGTGGGTTGAGAAGCTGGCTGGTAGGGTCGTTACTAGGGAGCCGCTGTTCGATGTAACACCGCCCGAATACATAGACGCGATAATAACTGAGCACGGGCTCGTGGCCCCCCAGGCAATACCCATATTAATGAAGGGGGTCTACGGGTGGCCCCCGAGGGTTAAGTCTATTGAGTCAATACTTAAGGAGGTGCAGAAGGTTGGGGGTCTACAGAGCTAAGTTCCCTAGTGAGGTAACACGGATTAGAGAGGACATAAGGGTTATGAGGATTAGGGGGGCAGGTAAGATTGCTAGGGCAGGTGCTGAAGCCCTAGCTATAGCCGCTGAGCTGTACAGAGGGGATGACCTGGCGGGCTTCCTTAAGTACATAGAGGATGTAGCCGATTACGTGAGGAGTGCTCGCCCAACCGCTGTATCGCTACCTAACGCCATCTCATATGTAATCACTAGGCTTAGGAGGGCTAAGCCGCTGAGTGTTAGCGAGGCTAGGGAACTGGTAGTTAAGGCTGCTAGGACGTTCATAAGCTACTCCTTAAGGGCTGTTAAGGTAATAGGGGAGCTTGGGGCTAAGAGGATAGAGAACGGCGACGTCGTCATGACCCACTGCCACAGCACCGCTGCGGTCTCCGTCATAGCTACAGCCCACAGGATGGGTAAGGTGAACACCGTTTACGTTAAGGAGACCAGGCCTAGGATGCAGGGCCTCATAACGGCTAAGGCGCTGGCCGACGAAGGCCTCGACGTCATACTAATACCTGATTCATCGACTAGGTACTTCATGAAGAAGGTGAATAAGGTCGTGGTTGGAGCTGACACCGTTGCTGCTAATGGTGCTGTTGTTAATAAGATCGGGACATCCCTTGTAGCGCTAGCAGCTAAGGAGGCTAGAGTGAGGGTGTATGTAGCAGCTGAGACCTACAAGTTCAGCCCCATGACGGTTGTTGGGGAGCTGGTTCCCATCGAGGTTAGGGAGCCGGCAGAGATAGTTAGTGAGGAGTGGTTAAGGAAGAACCCCAGGGTGGAGGTCTTCAACCCGGTGTTCGATGTAACACCGCCCGAATACATAGACGCGATAATAACTGAGAAGGGCGTTATACCCCCTCAAGCAGCGATTTTAATACTCATGGAGGAGTACGGCTTAAGTATTAAAGAGATCGTCGGGGTTGCTGAGGAAACAGAGCTTAAGGAGGAGGAGTTAAGGGAGTAGTACAGCGTCTATACCTAGCTTCCTCCTAACGTAGTTAGCAAACGCTCCAGCCCCGCTACTCCTAAATCTGTTAACCACTACTAACCTAGCCTTAGACTCCTTGACGTAGCTTATAAGGCCGTTAAAGTCGGCGTGGTCGCTAAACGCTACTAACCACCTCCTATTGCCGAGCATCCTGAAAGGCCTTGAGAACTCCCATCCAGACAGCACTAAGTGGTTGCCGGGGCCGTTAACCCTCCCGCCGTAGTGTCTTAAGTAGACGTACCAGCCGCCCCTTATAACCTCCCTACCCTCACTTGACGATGCGTGGAAGTAGTCGCCGAAATGCAAGCCTAACCTCTCAGCAACCTTGGCTAGCAGGAACTGCTTGTGGGGTAGTAGAAACGGTGCGCTAATACCCTTATTCCTTAGCAGCTGCATAACCTCCTGAACCTTCCCGTAATACCCGTAGATGTAGACAGGGCCTTGGGAGAGTAGCTGCCTAACTAAATCAGCCAGGACATCATCTATGTAGTCATCGAAGTCCCTAACGTATCTAGGGTCGCCGTAAACGGCGTCGATGACTAGAACGTCGGCCTCAATAATAGGTGTGCTAATTCCGGGCTTCTTAAAGTCGCTTGTATATACCGTTCTCAACCCTTCTGCATCCTCATAAATAACTTGGGCGGTCCCCGGTATGTGCTCCGCCTTAACCAACTCTATAACACCTCCACCCAGCTTAAGGTGCTGGCCGTAGCTAAGCCTGTAGGTAGTGCTTGAAGGGACCCTAAACCCTAAGGCGTTAAGCCACTCCACGGTTAGCGGGGTCCCAATGATTGTCTGGCCAAGGCTTATAGTCCTAGATATCCCAACTATGTGGTCTGAATGAATATGTGTTACGACTCTAGGCATTCCATCTACGTGCCCATCGATGACAGTGTCATCCCTTACTACTATCCCCCCATCACCTATTATCCTTAAGCCCTCAAGCTCCCTAGCTAGTACTAACGCCGCTCACCTCCAGCTATAAAAAGCTTCCCTACCTAGTTTTAGAGCTTAACACCATATCTCCTTCCTAGAACATCCCTGAACTCATTAAGGTTCGGGTTTATGGTTGGTGCATCGCCAGCTACATCCCTAACTATGTCCGGGTCTTTAAGACCATGACCGGTAACGAGCACGACCACCTCGTCACCCCTATCAACCCTGCCGCCGTCTAGAGCTGCTAAGAGCCCTGCTAGCCCGGCAGCACCTGAGGGTTCAGCGAAGATCCCTTCGTACCTAGCAAGGAGCTTCATGGCTTTAACAATGAGCTCGTCGGGGACCTCCTCTGCATCCCCTTTAGTCTCCTTAAGGGCCTTCAGCCCTGCGTCCCCATCCCACGGGTATGGATCCTCGAGACCCCAGGCTATGGTGTGCGGCTTAGGCCACGGCTTTATGTCGAAGGGGTCCTGCCCCTCCTTAAAAGCCCTTACAAACGGGGGGTTACCTGTAGACTGCACAGCAAACAGGTGCGGTAGCTCATCTGTCAAGCCTATGTTATAGTAGTCGTTGAAGCCCTTCCACACGCCCGTGAGGAGGGATGCAGCACCTACCGGAACGAAGACCCAGTCAGGCACCTCCCAGTTAAGCTGCTCCACGATCTCGTAGGATATAGTTTTAGGGCCCTCAATCTGGTACGGGTTGAACGGGCCGAAACTAGGTGATGGGAAGAACTTAAGCTCCTCGTATGTAGCCCTCATCAACTTAACCGTGGGGTCCTCAGCTCCTAAGCCCCTAACCCTGAAGACCTTAGCGCCATACAGCAGGAGCTGGGCTACCTTCCCGTAGCCCGCCTGTTCTATAACGAAGGCGTAGATCTCCATGCCTGCTTTAGCAGCGTACGCAGCTAAGGCTGCAGCAGCATTACCGCTTGAGGCTGTTACGAGCTTATTGAAGCCGAACTCCTTAGCCACACTCACCGAGACGGACATCCCTCTATCCTTGAAACTCGCCGTTGGGTTCCTCGTCTCATCCTTTACGTAAAGCTTCCTCATACCAAGCTCCTCAGCTAACCTACTAGCCTTAAGGAGGGGTGTAGCCCCCTCGCCAAGGCTTACTATGTTCCTCTCCTCCATCGGCGGGAGAAGGTCGAAGTACTTCCACTGATTCAGCAGGGGCTTCTTAGTTATGTAGTCTCTATTAAAGAACTCCTTCAACCCCTCGTAATCGTAGTATATGTCCAGCCTGCCTAGGTCGTTGGATAGGCACGTTATGGGTTTAGAGCTGTAATCGTACTTACGGCCGCATTTAGCGCACATTAAGTACTTTATGAACCTACCCAACCTAAACCACCTACATAAAAACGTCGGGGTTGGGTTTTAAGGCTAATCCGTCCTAGCCCTCGGCCCTATAGAAGGACTCCGGGAAGTATATAGCTCTCGTAGGGCATATGGACGTGCACTCGCCGCAGCCGTAGCACAAGCTATGATCGACAACAGCTACCTGCCTACCGCCCTTAGCTACAACCTTCACAGCGCCATACTCGCATGTCTGCTCGCAGAGGCCGCACGCTATGCACTTATCCTCATCTACCACCGGTGGTCTCGCCTCAAACCAGCCGGGCTGGCCTGTTAGGTACTTAAGGGCCTTACCCCTAATGTCCTCTATCGAAGAGTACCCGTGCTCTTTAAGCCACTTAGCAACTCCGTCAGCCAGCCTCTTAAACACCCGGGGGCCCTCAACTATAGCCTGCGTACATACCTGAACGGCCGAGGCCCCAACCATTACGTACTCTACCACGTCCTCGGGCTCGCTAATACCTCCAACACCTATTA
>NJEF01000035.1 GCA_002255065.1 Desulfurococcales archaeon ex4484_204
GCTGGATACGCTGGAGGAACAGCATACCGGGAATGGAGTTTAAGCAGTCGGGCTATCTATGGCTAATAACTAGGGAGGAGGACTTAGTAGCTTTTAAGAAGCTTGAAATCATGCTGAACTCACTAGGTATTCCTGCAAAACTCATTGATAGGGATAAGGTTAAAGAGCTCGTACGGTTCATAGAGCTAAATGACGTAGTGGCCGCTATGTACGACCCAATGGCTGGTAAGTCACTGCCCTATAGGAACGCCCTTATGCTAAGGCGAGAGCTTCTAAAGCGTGGTGTTAGAATATTCGAGCACAGCCCGGTTAGGGGTTTAAGGGTAGGGGGAGGTAGGGTTACCTCCATCGACGTTGAGGGGGTTGGGGAAGTGTATTTGGGTAAGCTAGTCGTAGCTTCAGGGTACTGGAGCAGGGAAATCCTGGCTAAAGTGGGTATAGAAATCCCCGTAGTAGCAGAACCCCATCACCTGCTAATAACGGAGAAGCTCAGGTACTTCCTTGAACCCTTAGTTATTCATCTAGAGTCGTCATCTTACTTGGTCCAGACGGAGTCAGGTGGCGTTATAATGGGTACGGACTACGATGTCCCTGAAGGGGATTTATCGCTACACCTAGGTTTTGCTAGGAAAGTTGTATTGATCATAGTGAAGTACTTTCCGCAGTTGGAGGATGTCAATATACTCAGGATCTGGACAGGGTACTACGTAAGAACACCAGATAGGCATCCAATAGTTGGTTACGTCCCGGGGTTTGAGAACGTGGTAGTAGCAATGGGGTTTAGTGGTCACGGGTATATGATGGCTCCAGTCATTGGAAGGGAGGTAGCTAACTTAGTTATCTATGGGCGTCCATCAATGAAGGAGGTGGAGTTAATGGATTTAGGAAGATTTGAGGAGGGGAGATTGCTTAAGGAGGAGCTCGTCTTTGGATAGGGAAGGCATCTCTAGGCTTAGGGCCTTAATAATCGATGTAGACGACACCTTAGTTGTTACTGGTATAGATTGGGGGAGGGTGCGAAGCAGGTTAAGGGAGGAGCTAGGGGTTGAGATACCTGAGAAGCCCTTAGCTGAGAAGATCAGGTTAAGAATTAAAAGTTCCTCAAAGCTTACGAGGGCTCTTAAGATAATTGAGGAAGAGGAGATGCTGAGTGCTAAGGCTGTTAGGAGGGACGATGAGCTTGTAGCACTGCTTAACGAATTAAGGGGTAGGAGGGTCCGCATAGCTATCGTTACGTTGAGATCGAGGGCCTCCGCTGAGGAGGTTCTTAGGTGTTTAGGTATTTATAGCTTAATAGACATTCTAGTCACAAGGGAGGATAGCGTCTCAAGAGCGGAGCAACTTAAAATGGCTGTCAGCGCCTTAGGAGTTAAGAACGATGAGGTGGTATTCCTAGGCGATACTGAAATCGATGAAGGCTCTGCAAGGCTTTTAGGGATAAAGTATAGAGGAGTTAGTAAGGGTCCTAATGCTAGGGGTGTTCCACAAGACCTTAAGAGGTTTCTTAAGCACTTAATACATAGCTATCCCTAGCCGTGATACCGCGTTTTAGGTAGAATGATCTACGCCTAGGGCTGTAAACAGCTACCTAGGAGTATAACCCTTTACGGATGGGAAGGGCTTAAAATCTTAACCTGGGGAACTACTCTAATCTCTTGAGGTAGGAATGAAGGTCGTTTTAACCCCCCTTGGGAGGGTGCATCGTAGCGTTAATGAGTTAGTAAGTAATGTATTGGCAAGGACGTTTAATTCGGAGGTTACCGTGCATAGCGAGCTAAGCATCCCTGGTGAGTGCGTTGATAGTTTAAGGGGTCAGGTAAGGGCTGATTGCCTAACCACGTGGCTCATGTCGAGGATGCGTAGAGAGAGCGTAGATTACGATATAGCGTTAGGTATTGCTGATGTCGATGGCTACATCCCTGGTCTAAACTTCGTTTTCGGGGTAGCCTTTCCCTCACTAAAAACCGCCACGGTTTACCTAGCTAGGCTACGATTTGGAGTGTCTAAAGATGGGGAGTCCTACTCTAAATTCCTTGAAAGGATGATTAAGGAGGTTATGCACGAGCTAGGTCACTTACTCGGCCTTAGACACTGTAGCAACCCAAGGTGTGTTATGCACTTCAGTAACAGCGTATTTGACACCGATATGAAGTCGTGGAGGTTTTGTAGTAAGTGTTTTAGGGAGCTGGTCGCTAGAGGTGTTTACGTAAGTAGCGGGGCGGTGCTTAATAGCTAAAAGACGTGGTTTAGCAACCCTCCATCAACGGGTATTGAAGCCCCGTTAACGTAGGACGCCCTAGGGGATAGGAGGAACGCAACCACCTCACCTACTTCCTCAGGGGTTCCAAGTCTCCTCACTGGCACCTCCTTAGCGACCATGTCGAAGTATGCTTTAGGGCTAGAACCCTTCTCCCTAGCCCACCTTTCAGCTAAGTACCTCTGCCTATCAGTTAGTATATGGCCTGGCAGAACCATGTTTACCCTAACCCCCTTAGGGCCTAGCTCCTTAGCTAAGGTCTTCACAAGACCAGCGATCGATATCCTCAATGTGTTTGATAGTGCTATCATTGGTATCGGCTCCCTTATAGCAATGCTTGTTAGGAAGACCATGGAGCCCCTAGATTTAAGGATATGAGGTAGTGAGTACTTAGTAAGCCATAAAGCGCTCATTATTAGTAGCTTAACACCGTAGTCCCAGTCGTCAATGCTTAACTCGGTAAAGCGGCCTCCCTTAGGAGGTCCAGTTACGTAGGCGAAGCCGTCAAGACCCCCCATTAAACTTACTGACCTACCTACGAGCTTTCTAACATCGCTCTCTACGGTTAGATCTGCAGCTACCCCGTAAACCCTGTTCCTAGCTATAGAACTTAACTCGCTCGCAGCTTTTCTCACGCTATCGTCTGACCTACCGTTAATAGTTACTACAGCACCCTCCCTTAATAACACCTTAGCTATGCCCCTACCTATCCCCCTAGTAGAGGCGGTAACCAGGAATTTCTTACCGTTGATACCTAGATAGGACACGAACCCTACACCCACCTTAAAAATGCAGGTCTTTCCCTATATAAGGGATTTATTAGCTCAACCTCAACTTCGGCGCCCTCATCAAAACCCTCAACGTCCTCGCTAATAATGAGGACCCCATTTCCCTTCAGTAGGGTAGACACGATCCCTGAACCCGTAAGTCTTAAAGGTTCAACGTAGATCCTTCCATCCTTACCCTTAAACACTACAACCCTAAAGAAAGACCTAAAGCCTACAGCATTAGCGATTCTCCGGGTTAGAACGCCCTTGACCCTAGGACGTAGCTCCTCAGGGATCCCAAGGGACTTCTTCACTAAAGGCCTTAGAAACACCTCTAAACCTACCAGGCACGCAACCGGGAGACCTGAGAGCATAAGAACGAGCTTGCCCTTAACTACGAACGCGCCGGCAGTTCTCCCAGGTCTTAAGTTTACGCCATGAAATAATAGCTTAGAATCCCCTAACCCGTAAATAGCTTCGGGGACTAGGTCTTTACCTCCTACCGATGAGCCCCCAGTTACTACAACGACATCGGAAACCTTTAGAGCTTTGGCAACGGCCTCTCTAATAGTGTTAACATCATCAGGCACTAAGCCGAGCCTAATGGGCTCCCCGCCGAGCTCCGCCACGTACGAGGACGCCATAAACGACGTTGAATCCACTATGTAGCCCCTAGAACCTACTTCAGATAGCTCGCTCCCAGTGCTTACAATACCTACCCTAAACCTGCGGAAGACCTTAACTCTCGGGATATTAGCTTGGGCTAGAGCAGCTATGTGCCAGGGCCTTAACTTAGTGCCAGCCCTAACAAGTATTTCGCCCTTCTTAAAGTCCTCACCAGCCTTACTCACATTACCTAGAGGGGGCACGCTCCTTAAAACATAAACCACGTCCTTCTCGATTACTACGTTCTCTACTGGGACAACGGCGTTAGCTCCATAGGGTAATGGCGCACCGGTAAACGCTAGGATGGCTTCACCTTCTTTAAGGGTTGGGAGCTTAGCGAGCTGCTCTGAAGCCTCAATAACCATAGAGGATTTCCTAAGCATGACTGGGTTAGAGGGTGAGGCCCCAGAGGTGTCCTCAGACCTAACAGCAAATCCATCTACAGCAGCCCTATTAAAAGGGGGGTAATCGTAAGGAGCTAAGACGTCCTCAGCGGCTACCCTGCCTACAGCTTCACTTATATTGACGAGCTCCGAACCCACCGAGAGCTTAACGCTACTTAGTAACTTCTTAAGAGCAGAGTCAACGTTCTCAAACCTATCAAAGCCCAGCAACGCTTTGCGTGGCATTATACGACCCCCATGGCTACCCTAAGGATTTTAGGACGGTTCTTAAATGCTCTATGAAGTCGTTAACCCCCTTAGGTAGCTCAGGACATCCAGAGAGGCCCGGATGAGTTAGGTCGGACCTTAAAGGAGTTACCACTATGTAGCCCTTGCTAAGGTAGTAAGAGTCTGTTCCGCTATCAACTACCCTACGCCCTATCAGCCAGAAGTACTCCCTGCCCCTAGGATCGACCCTCCTCTCATAGCTCTGAATAAACCTAACCTTCTGCGTTCTCGCCATAACAACACCGCAGGGCTTACCGGGTTTAGGAATGTTTATCGATATAGCGTCTACCGATTTAAACCACCCATGCCTGATGATGTAGCTAACCGATGACTCAACAACCCTTCTAACTAAGTATGAGAAGACCGGTTCCTCGAACTCCGTATCCGTGCTCACATCAGCGGAGAACGCTAATGCTGGGTAACCGAAGAGGCCCGCCTCAATAGCTGCCTCGACGGTTCCGGAGTATAGAATGTTTTGAGCTGAGGTGTTCTCACCTATGTTAACACCTGAGACAACCACGTCGGGTTCAAACCCGAAGATCCCCTTAGCTACGTGGATAGCATCGACGGGTGTTCCATTAATTACGTACGTTACGAAATCATGGACGGTGAGCTCCCTCACGAATATGGGTTTGTGTAGGGTTAGTGAGTGCCCACCGCCTGACTTAGGTATCTCGGGCACTATGACTAAGACCTCCCCTAAGCCTTCTAAGGCCCTGTACGTTAAGGGTAGGGCCTTAGTCATGAATCCATCGTCGTTTACCAACAATATCTTGCTACCCACAGCCTAGACCCTGCCATATTAGTCATAACCTACCTAATTAGAGCTTAGCTCGCTATTGGTAACACTACCTCATTAGGCTTAATATTGTAGTGTTTAAGGTTAAAAATTATAATTGCTGAGTTATAGGCATGGTTGACTATGTAATAGGGGTTCTATGCTGGCTAGGGATGCGGGTAGGTAACAATGATTAGCAGAACGATCTTTGAGCTCGTTAACTCCTTAGTGAACATAGAGCTAGATAGGCCTAAGTACTCGTTAGAGATCGCTGATGCAGAGCTTGAGCCGGTTAAAGACCTAAAGCCAGTAGCCCTACCTAAGCCTAGCAGGACCTACAGCACTGTTGTAGCGCTTGACGCGTCAACCGCAACAATCCATGTGGGCGGTGGCGAACTAGCTATCTCCTCAGGCTGCATCGTTCTGCGAAACGCCTTCGTATACCCATCACCTAAGGAGGTTCGGGAAGGGCCTCCCTTTATTGGGGCACCCCTTAATACGGGGTGTGGCTGGGTGACTGATAGGTACGTTAAGCTAGGGGTTAGGTATGTAGATGACCCGGACCTACCTGAAGGAGCTTTAGCTCACGATGTTAGGATATCGCTGGAAACGTTCCTAATCGGGAAGGTCCCAGATCTTGCAGGTGTAGGGAACCCCTATGCCCTAGTCCTAATTGATGGACCTGTAGAATACCCAATAAAGCACCCTAAGGAAGGGAGCAGTTGGAACGCTGAGATAGCAAGGTTAAACGACGACAGGGTTAGCGCTATGAGGGACCTAGTCCATGGGGGCTTCATCCCCGTATCTATAGTAAAGAGGGTTTGGGGATCTAGGTATCTAACTAGAAATTCGGATATCCATTACTTAACGGACGTTCAGTTGGTTGAGTCCGTAATCGAGCTAGGTGAACCCTTAAGAAGGCCTTCATATGTAGGTCCATGGATTGTTAAATGGGAGGGAACTGAGAGGGTGATATACTACATTGTCAACCCGTTAAGCAGGTTCACGAAGATGTACTCGCTTTTTAGGGTGGAGTTCCTCAGGGACTCCCATGAAGTAGCTGGGAGGTTAGTAGATGATATCCTGTCGGTCATAGCGTACAGCGCGGGTAGCTACGGCATTACCGTACCTTACAAGATCTACCTAGCTGACTACATCTCTAAGAGAACAGTTAGTGAGCTAGCTAGGTTCTCCCAATACGTTATGATGCTTAAGGGCCTACCAACGCTCTATGGAGGTGTCACTATTGAGTGAGCATGTACAGCTAGCTGATTACATTAAGAAGAACTACGATGAAGCCTACTCAAGGGCGATGAAGCTCGGAGAGCTTATAGGTGTTGTGAGTAGGAGGAACCCATCAATAATCTCCGAAGAGGGGGATAGGGTGCTCATCGAGGTTGACCCAGCTACCTACTACAGGTCGGGGGACTCCGTGAGCGTTGGGAATTACTTAGTATGCGTGGATATAAGGAAACTGTTGGTTTAAAGATCGTAGGTCTACATAGGGTTGATGCTATATCGGATATCCAGGTTCCTTCAGCTATTACGCTGGACCCCGATATTGAGGGCTTAATGACTAATGTCGTGGTTGAGGCTACCCCCCTGCTGGCAGAGACTGGCGAGCCATTCACGTATGCGATAGAGCCCCAATCACCGGTCGTCCTACCTAAGGATAAAGACGTATTAACTAAGGTTATTGGGCTGCCCTCAGAGGGTGTCCCCATAGGGTTCCTCCACACAGGCTCAGTACCTGTTGCTAACGGCGGGGTCACTGTTAAGCTACCATACGTAGAGTTCTTTAAGCACATGCTCATAATAGGTACGACGGGTTCCGGTAAAACAACCTTCATTAAAAACCTCATATACTTTGTCCATAGATTGTGGAGAGATGCTATGGTGGTAATCATCGACGCGGCAGGAGATTACACCCAGGTAGCAATACCTCCCCTAACGCAACCTGAGGATTCCGAGCTAATGATTAGTAATTATGGCGAGTTAATCGATACCTACCCTAGATGGCTAACCGTTCTTGTGCCTTTAAGGAGGGGGGTTGGCAGCGTTATGGACTTCGTAAAGAGCTACGTCAATGAGAGGCTGGTGAGGGTTACTAAGGCGTACTACGGTCTAGACCCTGAGGTCAGTATTAAGGTTCCTGGGAGGGACTACGGAACCATTAAATCAGCTATGGTGGGCGTTAAGCTGGGGGGTTACGTAGCTACCGTAGAGCTCATACCGGTATCCCTGAGCTATCACCAGCTTAAAGACCACCTGGAAATACTTCCGCTCTTTTCAAGGCAGGCCAAAGTGTATTTAAGGAATGCTATAAGTTACCTGGAGTCTGAGGCAGGTAGCATACTAAACTTCACTCACCTCTACAGGGTCTTTCAGGAGAAGTCTGATGACCTAATGAAGATAATGAAGTTGCACAGAGGGACGTTGGAGAACATAGAGAGGGTGTTAAACTTCATAGCTAGCTCCGAGGAGGTGGACGTAGTTATAGGGAGGAAGATAGTGGGTATGCCGCCTGTAGACAGGTTAGCAGTTAATTATAAAGGTCCAATAGTTCTCGATCTAGATTATGCAGCTATGCGTGGAGCACACTTCCTCATACTCAATATGATCGCCTACGAATTCCTCAGAACCTTCTACGTGTGGAAGAAAGTGGGTAGCGGAATAGCTAGGCCAGTGCTCTTCGTTCTCGATGAAGCGCACAGGTTCTTCCCGTCAGAGGGCACTACATCGGAGGAGGTGGAGGTATTAGCTGACTTCATATCTAGGATAGCGAGGTTGGGGAGGTCTAGGGGGTTAGGGTTAATATTCTCAACTCATTCCCCTAAGGATGTCCATAAAATAGTTATTCAGTTAGCTAACACTAAGGTGATGTTTAGGAGCGAGAAGGAGTACCTAGACATGCTCGACGTCCCTAAGGAGTATGTAAGGCTTCTTGAACTAGCACCAGATAGGGTCGCGTTGCTTAGAACATCGACCATACGTTCGGGGTACGCGCTACTTAAGACGCCGGGCCCGCTCTTAAGTCATTACGATCTAGGGCGGGCACTCATTAGGAAAGCTGAGGAGCCCGGCTAATATATAAGACCTTAAGAACCCTTATGTTTTAGGAGCAGGGGGTCGAGCGTTTTGGCTTGTGGGATTGTGGCTGTAGCTACAGAGCCAGGTAGGTTGGGGAAGGCTTTAGGTAGGGTGATAAGGGATTCGCTAAAGTACTTAGAGTATAGGGGCTACGACTCCGTGGGCTTCGCCCTCATAACGAACGAGGGAGAGCTAGTGATTAGAAAGTCGAAGGGGATGCTGGACTTAGTAGAGGCTAAGCTAGGTTTTAGCTACTACGACGGCTTAGTAGGGATAGGCCACACGAGGTGGGCTACCCATGGAGCTCCAAGCGACATTAACTCCCACCCACACACTGACTGTAAGGGTAGCGTGGCTGTAGCTCATAACGGGATAATAGAGAACTATCTAAGTCTTAAGGAGGAGCTCTTAAGGAGGGGCCACACCTTTACCTCCGAGACCGATACCGAGGTTGTCCCTCACTTAATGGAGGAGTTTAAGAAGCTCGGGTTAACGCCTTATGAGGCGTTTAAGAAGGCTGTATCGATGCTTAGAGGTGCTTACGCCTTAGTAGCTATAGACCTGGATGAGCGCGATAAGGTGTTCTTCGCTAAGGGCACGTCCCCCCTAATCGTAGGCTTTGGAAGCGGTTTCAACTTCCTAGCTAGCGACATACCGGCATTTCTAAGGTACACTAACAGGGTTTTGGTCCTCATGGACGGCGAGGTAGGCTATATTACGAGCAGGGGGGTAGTTGTTGAGAGGCTTAGGGCTAGCGATGGGGGATTTACTACCTCCATAGCAACCTCAGAACCAGTTGACTTTACATGGAGGGTTAAGGTGATTGACTGGACCCCGGAAATGGCTATGAAGGGCGGGTACCCGCACTTCATGCTTAAGGAGATACACGAGCAGCCTGAAGCGCTAACGTTAACGCTGTCCGGGCTAGTCGGCATTAGTGAGAAGGTAGTACCCATCCTGGCGAGGGCCGATAAAGTGCTAGTAGTGGGTGCGGGCACGTCATATCACGCATCCCTCATTGGCTCACTGCTCTTCAATAACTTAGCGGAGCTATGGTCCTCGGCCATGATATCATCGGAGGCTAGGTGGTATCTAAGGAGCGTTGGGGATAACGATGTAGTGATTGCCGTAAGCCAGTCAGGGGAAACGATCGATACACTGCTAGCTGTTAGGGAGGCTAAACGTAGGGGAGCCATAGTCATAGCGCTATCAAACGTCGTCGACTCCGCGATACCTAGGGAGTCCGACCTAAGCATTTACATGAGGGCCGGGCCCGAAATAGGTGTAGCTGCAACCAAGACGTTTACAGCGCAGGTTGCAGTACTTACATACTTAGCCGCTAAGGCCGGGGAGAGGAGGGGGGTAATCAATGGGAAATACCTAGATGGTGTAGTAGGCGATCTAAGGAGGGCACCATCCCTCATATCGAGGGTGATAAGCGTTTATGAGGGTAGGATAAGGAGGATCGCGGGGATGCTAGCCTCTAAGCAGTCAGCGTTCTACCTAGGTAGGGGCCTAGGCTTACCGGTGTCTATGGAGGGGGCCTTAAAGCTTAAGGAGGTTGCTTACATACACGCTGAGGCCTACCCTGCAGGCGAGTCTAAGCATGGACCCATAGCGCTTATTGAGGAGGGCTTCCCAGTCGTATTCACGTCGCTAGGTAGGGAGGATGGGGAGCTTCTGAAGAGCAATATAGAGGAGATGAAGGCTAGGTATGCATGGATAATAGCTGTTACGCCTAAAGGTAGCGAGGAGATTACGAAGCTCGTTGACGACGTGTTTGAGATGCCCCCTATGAAGTACGAGGCCTCGCCCGTTGTTTACATAGTTCCCTATCAACTCCTAGCATACTATACGGCTGTCAGTAAGGGTTACGACCCCGATAAACCACGGAACCTAGCTAAGACGGTGACCGTAGTTTAGGGGGATGGCCTATGGAATCTGCTGTTGTTCTTGCTGGTGGGGCTGGTAAGGGCTTAAAGACCTTAACTGGCGGTAGGCCAAAGGCGTTATTTAAGATAGCAGGTAAATCAGTGATAGAGTATGTCTTAAACTCCTTAATTGATGTCGGGATTAAGAAGGTTACCCTAGTTACCGATAAACCATCGGAGTTCGAGGATGTTACCATTAAGTATGGGAGGAAGTTGTCATTCGACCTTAGGGAGCAGGAGGGTACTGAGGTCATAGGTGCTCTTCTCACAGCTAGGGACGAGCTGTCTAGGGGCTCGCTTATGGTGTACTCAGATACCTTAGTCCCTAAGGAGGCCTACGAAATGGTGATTAATACCTATGGGTACTCCCACGCACCTGTAATTATGGTTGTGCCTGAGGAGGACACGACCCTCTACGGCGCCGTAAGCATATCTATTAACGGCTGCGTTGAGGGCTTCATAGAGAAGCCTGTTAAGCACATTGAGGGTGCTTACGCTTTTGGAGGGCTAGCCGTCTTCAATGAACAGATAGTTAGGTTGATGGAGAGGTTAGGGAGGCTGGACGAGGCAATAAGTGAGTACTGCAGGACCTCCCCTATTAAGGCGGCTGTATGGAGCGGTTGGTGGGTCGATGTGGGCTATCCATGGAACGTTCTTGAAGCCCTGTACTACACCCTTAGTGAGTACAGGGAATCCGTAATCTCGAGGAATGCTAAGGTATCTCCATCGGCTGTGATCGAGGGTCCTGTCGTAATTGAGGATGGTGCTGTAGTAGACCACTACGCGGTTGTTAGGGGGCCTGTATACGTTGGTAAGGACTCCTTAATCGGAACGCACGCGTTCGTACGCCCATATACGAGCGTGGAGGATAATGCGTTTATAGGGTCTTACTCCGAGGTTGTTTGGAGCCTCGTTGGTGCTAGAGCTACTGTAGGTAGGGGCTCCTTCCTAGGCTATAGCGTTGTTGGTGAGGACGCTATCGTTGAGCCATCGGTTATAACGAAGCTCCTAGTTAAGCCCGAGGCTGAGGGTATAAAGGCCATTAGGGAGGTTAAGAGGAGGAGGAAGTATTATAAAATAGGAGCATTTATAGGTAGGGGGGCTAGGGTAACGACCTGCAGGGTAATAGAGCCCGGTACCGAGATCGTTAAGTAGCGCTACACTGGCATGTCATCTCCCCTATAAGGGTAACTACGTCCTCGCTTATCTTCATCCCAATCTTCTCTAGGAAGTTTTTAAGTTCTTGGGGCCCCCTTAGATTATACTCCCTAGCTAGCTCACCTAGCTCCCATGGAAAAACTATCCATTTAGACGTTTTAACGATGTAGTAGTCTGGGTGGATTATCGATTTAGGCTTAGTAAAGAGGGCTGCAGACCTAACCTCCTTAGCCCCTCTAAGCCTTACCTGCTCGGTAACTATTTGCAGCGTCCTACCTGAATCAACAACGTCGTCAACTATTAACACCTCCTTACCTCTTACATCTAGGGTGAGGGGTTGGGTTATTATGGGGCGCTTAGCCCTCTCCTCAATACCTCTATAGAACTTAACCTCGACAACGCCTAGGTCCTCTATGGGGATGATGTCGGCCACTATCCTAGCCACTATGAACCCTCCTCTCAGAACACCTACCATTACGTCAGGCGAGAAGCCGCTGCTAATAACCTTGCTTGCGAGCATTAATGATAGTTTATGGACCTCATCCCAGGTAACTGAGAGGAACCTCATCTAGGACACCTTCAGGAAAGAAGATATGTTTAAGGATATAAATAGTACCGTCTATACGTAACCGCTTATATCCCTAAGCTAGCCTCGTATATAGGGGGTGCACACTGAGAGGTCTCATAGAGGTTTTGAAGGAAGTTAACTCGGTAGCAATTGTTGGGGCCTCACCTATTGAGGGCAAGATAGGTAATGTCGTTCTTAAGAACGTAATACGCTCAGGGTTTAAGGGCGGCATCTACCCCGTTAACCCTAAGTACAGCGAGGTAATGGGTCTTAAATCGTGGCCTAGAGTGGGCGATCTCCCTAAAGCCCCCGACGTCGTCGTAATCGCGGTGCCTCCGAAGGCGGTGCATGGCGTGCTAGCTGAGTCCATTAGTGTTGGGGCTAAGCTGGCCGTGATAATAACCTCAGGTTTTAGGGAGGTTGGGAACGTAGGGCTTGAAGAAGGGCTTAAGAGGTTGGTTATGGGAGGTGGTATACGTGTTATAGGGCCTAACTCGGCAGGTATTACGTTAATGGGCTTAGGGCTTCACGCAAGCATTGAGGTGCTACCTAAGAGGGGGCCTATAGGACTTATAATGCAGAGCGGTGCCCTAGGAGGTGTCGTGATCGATAGGTTGAGGAAGCTTTCATCGGGGATATCGTTCTTCCTAAGCCTGGGCAACATGCTCGATGTCGATGTTAATGACGCCATGGAGTACGCCCTACACGATGGAGAGACGAGGGCTGTTATAGCTTACATTGAGTGGTTAAGGGATGGTAGGGGCTTTATAAGGAGCGCGTTAAATCTCAATGCTAAGAAGCCTTTATGTATTTTAAAGGGTGGTTGGGGCTTAAGGAGCAGTGAAGCGGTTAGGTCCCATACCGGTGGGCTAGCGACTAGCTATGAGGTGTTTAAGGCAGCGATTAGGAAGGTTGGTGCTTACCTAGCTGAGGGGATAGACGACCTAGTTGAGGTGTGCGAAGGCCTTAGACGCATTAAGCCTATTAAGGGGAGGAGGGTTCTCATTGTAACTAACTCAGGAGGGCTTGGAGTGATAACCGCGTCGCACCTGGAGAGCATGGACCTAGACCTACCCAGGCCGAGCACCGCACTCCAGCAGGAGTTAAGGGAGTCCGCGGGTAAGGCGTTCACTGGGAGCAACCCCGTAGATTTCGGTGGCGATGCCTCGATAGACCAGGTCGTTGAGGCCTTAAAGTCTAGGAGGATAGCGAGCGAGTACAACCTAGCGATATTAGCCTACGTCCCGACAGCTGCAGAACCCCCTGAGAAGCTGTGTGAAGCTATGAAGCTCCTCGAGGGCTGTGGGGTACCGCTCATCGCTTACTTCGATGGTGAGGGGAGGGAGGAGGTTGTGCAGCACGTATCGAGATACGTAGTCACGGTTACCTCCTCCATTACTGCGGGGAGGCTGATTAAGGCCCTCTACAGTAGAGCGAGACTGTTAAGCCTTGAAGGAGGGGCGCGTGCACTTCATTAAGACCTATATTAGTAAGGGTAGACTGATTTTAAGGGGTTAGTAGGTGATGAGCTTAAACCCTCTGAAGGAGCCTGAAGGTGTTAGGCTGGCTTTAATGGGGAATGAAGCTATCGCTAGAGGGGTTGTTGAGGCCGGGGTTTACGTAGCTACGGGATATCCTGGAACTCCGTCTAGCGAGGTGTTAATGACTATTCAAGAGTTTGGTGTGGACCTCGGCATCTACGCTGAGTGGGCGGTGAATGAGAGGGTAGCATTCGAGATAGCGCTCGGTTCAGCTATTGGGGGAGCAAGGGCATTAGCAACAATGAAGGCACCGGGTGTTAATGTAGCATCAGATCCCATATTATCGGCAGCGTATTCAGGTATTGATGGTGGGTTGATGATACTGGTAGCCGACGACCCGGGACCCCACACCACCCAGACGGAGCAGGACAGTAGGTGGTTTGCAAGGCTGTCTAAGCTGCCTATGATAACGCCTTCGAACCCTCAGGAGGCGAAGGACTTTACGGTCATTGCTTACGACATGAGTGAGGAATTAGGGTTGCCCGTAATAATGAGGACAACGACGAGGGTTAACCACACAGTAGGCGATGTTGTCTTAGGGGGTTTGAGGGAGTTAAGGAGGTTTAAGGGATTTGCTAGGGATCCCCCGAGGTTTGTAAGGGCTGGTATGAAGTGGAACTTAGAGAGGCATAGATGGTTAAACAGGCAGCTAGCTAGGGTTGAGGGTATAGCCAGTAAGTACGGGTTGAACAGCTCTGAGGGTGAGGGCTCTCTATGCATTGTATGTGAGGGGGTAACCTATAACTACGTTATTGAGTCATTGGAGAGGCTAGGTGCTAGGAAGGGGGTTAAGGTAGTTAAGGTAGGGCTTCTCCACCCTATACCTAGGGAGTTCATAGCTTCCGAGCTGAGCGGTTGCGCTAAGGTCTTGGTTGTTGAGGAGCTAGACCCTTACTTAGAGGAGTCCGTTAAGAAGGTTCTTTACGATGAAGGCATTAACGTGAAGATCTACGGTAAGGATGAAGGTGTGCTACCTCTTGAGGGGGAGCTTAACACAGGGCTTGTTATTAGGGCGGTATCCACGCTGTTAGGTCTTAAGGCGTCCCCCATTATTAGGAGGGAGGATGAAGATAGGGTTCCTCCAAGACCTCCCCCGCTGTGTCCTTCATGCCCTCATAGGAACTCGTATCTAGCGATACTTTTCGGTATATCCAGGGCAGGTTTTAGGAGGGCCGAGGTTCCGATATTTGGCGATATAGGGTGTTACGCATTGAGTGTCAACCCCCCGTTAAACGCTATCTGGACTGAGCACAGTATGGGTGCGAGCATCTCCATGGCTGTAGGGCTTAAGCTAAGCGGTTACGACAAGCCCGTGGTAGCTACTATAGGTGATTCAACGTTCTTTCACTCAGGTATACAGCCGCTAATAGAGGCTGTTCATAAGAGGGTCGATATCCTTGTCGTGATCCTGGACAACTCGGTGGTAGCTATGACTGGTCATCAATCAACGCCCGGCTGGAATAAGACGGAGACCGGGAGGTTAACCAAGCCTGTCAGGATAGAGGACGTTGTTAGGGGGGCTGGAGTTGATAACGTTGTCGTGATCGACCCATACGATGTAGACGCCATGATTAAGGAAGTTGCTAGGCTCATTAAGACGCCCGGTGTAAACGTTATAATTGCTAGGCATCCGTGCACACTCCTTGAGGCCAGGATTAAGGGGGTAAGCAGGAGATTTACAGTGATCGGGGATAAGTGTACGAGCTGTATGGCATGCGTCAGGGTAACCGGGTGCCCTGCCCTC
>NJEF01000036.1 GCA_002255065.1 Desulfurococcales archaeon ex4484_204
GAGGGGGACCATAACGATGCTGATAGGCCCTAACGGGGCGGGTAAGACGACCTTCGTGAACGTGTGCACGGGGGTGTTGAAGGCTGATGAGGGCAGGGTGTTCTTTAAGGGTATGGACATAACTGGGTGGCCTCCCCATAAGGTGTATAGGGCGGGTTTTGTGAGGACATTCCAGATACCTCAGCCATTCATATCCCTTACAGTCCTTGAGAACGTCCTGGTAGCGCTGGGCAGCAGCGGTGAGAACCCAGTTAAAGCACCCATTAAGAGGTTGTGGGTTAGCGAGGAGGAGGACAAGATTAGGAGGGCGTTCGAGATACTGAGGAGGGTGGGTTTAGAGGAGTACTGGGACTGGCCCGCCTACAGGCTTGGCGGGGGACAGCTTAAGATGCTCGAGGTTAGCAGGGCTCTAGCAACGGGGGCCAAGCTGATAGCCCTGGACGAACCTATTGGGGGAACGGACCCCGCGTACGCTAGCGAGATATTCAAGTACATAAGGGGGCTTAAGGAGTCCTGGGACGTGACCTTCCTAGTCATAGAGCACAGGATAGATATAGCGCTTCCATTCGCTGACTACGTGTACGTCATGGATAGGGGAAGGGTTATATCTGAAGGTCCGCCTAAAGTTGTTGAGAACGACCCTAAGGTAGTAGAGGTGTACATAGGTAGGTAGCCATGGCGATGCTCGAAACCGTGAACCTGTACTCGGGGTACGGGAAGCTTAAGGTGCTGTTCGACATAAACTTCAGGGCTAATGAGAGGGAGATAACAGTTGTTGTAGGCCCTAACGGGGCAGGCAAGACAACCCTCCTCAACAGCATATGCGGTGTAGCCACGATCCACGGGGGTAGGGTGGTGTTTGAGGGTAGGGAGATAACCGGTGAGTCACCCCATAAGGTAGCTAGGCTGGGCATAGCGTACCTACCCCAGATGGGCAACGTGTTCTCGGAGCTCACAGTTGAGGAGAACCTGCTGATCGCGGGTTACCTACTCCCTAAGAGGGAGGTTAAGGATAGGGTTGATGAGGTCCTCGACATATTCCCCAAGCTTAAGGGGTTCCTTAGGAGGAAGGCGGGGACGCTGAGCGGTGGTGAGAGGAGGATGCTCGCTATAAGCATGGCCCTCATGAGGAGGCCCAAGATACTCCTGCTAGACGAGATGACAACCGACCTAGCCCCGATACTGGTTAAGAAGGTCCTCGAGAAGGTCGTCGAGTTAAGGGATAGGCTAGGGCTTACGGTAGTCCTGGTCGAGCAGCACGCTAAGCTAGCGCTAGAGATAGGTGACTGGGCCTACCTACTCGTTAGCGGGACAATGAGGTTTGAGGGGGAGCCTGAGGAGCTGCTTAAGCACCCGCAGTTCGCTAAGCTCTACCTAGGGATAGCTAGGTAGGCCTCAGTCAGGCTGGGTGGCTTTCATGAAGCCTTTCTTCCTGGGGAGTGAGGATATTAAGAGGTATGTAGCTCAAGGGAGATTCGTCGTAGCCGTCTACGGCCTAGGAGGTGTCGGGCTAGCCGTTGCCGCCGTCTGGTTAAGGCACGGTGCTAGGGTCATAGGTGTCGATGTAGATAGGGGGAAGGTGGACATGATCGATGACGGCGAAGTACCGCACCCTGAAGGCGTTGTTAGGGATTCTGTAAGGGCTGGGCTCAGGGAGGGTAGGTTTAAAGCTACGTACGACGGCGTGTGGGCGTCTAGGAACGCCGACATCATGGATGTAATAGTCCCCCTAGTCTACGGTAGCGAGGGCCCCGACTTCTCAGCCCTGGACAGCGCTGTGGGCAACGTAGCTAAGGGGCTGTCTAGGGGGGATGTAGTCATTATTGAGACGTCCCTCCCACCCGGGACTACTGAGGGTAGGGTTAGGGAGGTTCTCGAGGGTGTCTCAGGGCTCGTTGCTGGGGAGGACTTCGGCCTAATATACAGCCCTGAGAGAGTCATGGTTGGCCACGCCGTTGAGGACATAGAGGTTAGGTACCCCAAGATCGTTTCAGGTATTGGTGCTAGGTCTTTAGAGGTGGGGGAGGCCATCTACTCACTGATGTGCAGGGCCGGGGTGGTCAAGGTGTCGTCACCTAGGGTTGCTGAGTTCGAGAAGCTCGCTGAGGGGGTCTATAGGGACGTGAACATAGCCCTAGCTAACGAGCTAGCCAGGCTCTCCAGGCTGCTGGGGGTG
This sequence comes from Desulfurococcales archaeon ex4484_204, assembly GCA_002255065.1. Lineage (GTDB taxonomy): Archaea > Thermoproteota > Thermoprotei_A > Sulfolobales > NBVN01 > EX4484-204. The sequence goes on from NJEF01000036.1 coordinate 2,177, forward strand.
GACTTCGACGAGGTTATAGAGGCTGCTAACTCCCAGCCCTACTCACACATCCACAGGCCCGGTGTAGGTGTCGGCGGGCTCTGCATACCCGTGTACCCAAGGCTCCTTGAGTGGGTTGCTGAGTCCTTAGGCGTTAGGCTAGAGCTCGTGTCCCTAGCTAGGGGTGTGAACGATTTCCAGCCCATGTACATATCGTCGCTGGTGGCTGAGGGTTTAAGCATGCTGGGGAGCAATATCAGGGGCTCTAGGGTCGCCCTACTCGGCGACGCGTTCAGGGGGGATGTAGGGGTGACAACCCTAACACCCACCCACGTAATAGCTAGGTCGTTAATGAATATGGGGGCCGAGGTAGTTGTTCATGACCCCTACGTTAAGAGGGATGAGTACCTCAGCAGGGCCGGGGCTAGGCTGAGCAGTGACCTTAGGGAGTCCCTAGCCGGGTGTGAGGCGGTCGTCGTGTCAACCGATCACAGCATCTATAAGGAGTTAAGCACGTGCGACATCCTGGACATGTGTTCAAGGAGTGGGGTCGTCATCGTCGACGGTAAGCACGTGCTTAGGGTTGAGAGGTGCGGTGGTAGGGTGCTGTACACGGGCTCCGGGAGGCCGTGGACTAGGCTCTAGGGCTAAAGCCCGATCACGTCAGGGCTTACGAGCTTCTCCCTAATCTCTACCGTGGTTACCAGCTCCTCCCCCTTCTTAAACCTCTTAACGATCTCCGTTATAGGCTCGCTGAATATGTTGGTTGGTAGGGTGAACATTCTGTGCCTAACTATGTCTAGGATGTAGCTCCTCCACTCCCTAATAACCCTCTCCCTCTCAAGCCTCCTCATAAACATGCTTAGGTTGAACAGCTCCTTGAGGGGCATGAATGACTCGAGGAGCCCAACACCCTCCGCTGGGTTGAACCTAGCTGATGTGAAGTAGGGGTGTAGGGCCAGCACCCTACCGACCCTGTGGATGTCCGCTGGGTTCCCCCTAATTACGGAGATCGTGGGGACTGAGTCGACCTCAAAGATGGGTGTTAGCCTCAGCTTAACCCCCCTAACAACCCCTCTAGCCTCTATGTGGTTCTTGTAGTGCCTCAACACCCTGATGTAGTTGATGGGGGTTACGGCCCTTAAAACCCTGTTGTACCTCTCCGTTATCTTCTTTAGGGATATGAATGGATTCAGCTCGAGCTCCCTAAGTATGAACATGTCTATTTCGTCGAACCTGCCCCTCCTAGCGCTCTCCCTAGGCACTACCTCCCTAGGCGTAGCTATTATCTCCCTAAACAGCTCGTCCCAGTTAAGCCTAACCCTCCTCTCCTTAAGGTTGTAGTACTTAGCTAGGCTAGACTTAACCGGTAGGGTGTAGGTGAGCCTGATAACCTCTACCGGCTCCTTAGGGATCGTTGGAGCTATCTCGTTAATGAACGCCTCGCACATACCCTTAGGTATTATGTAGCTTACCACGCTACCCCACGGCACAACAGGTGCGTAGAACCTAAGCGTGGACTTAAACAGGCCTTCATACGGGATGTAGTCATCGAACACCAGAACTACTTCCTCAAGCCCTAACCTGCCGATATCTATCACTGCCGTGAAGCTGAAACCCTTACTCCTGAGGAGGTTCATGAACTTCCACACAGTTGAGGCATGGAGCCCCATGTCCTCAGCAACTCTGGTTATCTCGGGGATGAACTCGTAGCTCTGCACCTGCTCTATGAAGTCTATTAGGGATGGGTTTAGATACTTCCTAAAGAGGATGATGGCCCTGAGCCTCTCAACAAGCTCCCTCTCAGTAAGGCCCTCGAGGTGCTCACTACCCAATACAAGCACCCCTACCAGTCTCAGTAAATAGTTGGAATGGGAGGTAAAAAATTTTTTTACATACTTCAAGAAACTTACGGTAAGAATGTGCAAGTAACTTCTCAGAGCTATATTTGCCGTCCCTAACTAGCTCAAACAATTACATTTAATTTCAATAACGGGTAGGGACATCGCTACAGGCTAGGGAAGCGCGTTGAACACATCTTTAGCTAAGTAATTCGTTGATTAAGTCGGCCCTGAACATGGACCTAGCAACGTTAATCCTGTGGGGGCGTTGAATTCCATAGCATGTTTTACTAGGCCATAACGCCTTACCTTCCTTAACAGTTTTCCATCAGCAGTAAACATTTCCGCATTTGCTATCTGAGCTAGCGCTACGTAGGAGGCATCGTAGATAGCGACCCCCCTCCTCATAGCTACCTCAACGGCTTTCTCCGCGAATTCTCCTTCAAGGTTAAATATAGCGAATTGAAAATCGTTCAAAGCCGTAGCTATCTCTTTCAATTCATCCTCCCCGAAGGCTCCAGAGTGCTTCAGAGCGTTAAGGACCTCGTAGCTGAGCAACGACTGTTCTAACAGTCTATAAGGCCGTCTACGTAGGTATCCCTCAGCAACCTAGCCTCCCTGCTATACTCCTCCTCAACAAACCACTTAACCACAGCAGAGGCATCCGTAACTACCTTTCTTCTCTCCATCTCCTATCTCCTCAACACTTCTCCAGCTCTTAACCCTCCTCAAAAGCTTCTCAGAGATTAAAGCGGCCTTCCTCGCCCTTTCAAAGTCCTTCCCCTTAACCTGGCCTCCTCCCTAGCAACAACCTCATGTATAGCCCTCCTAACCACCTCACTCCAGTTAATGTGCTTAAGCCTATCCATCCTCTCCTTAAGCTCTTTATCAATCCTAAAACTCACAACAACGCTCAAATCCGTTCCCTAACATCGTGATACCATGTTCATAATATAAATATTACAGCTACGGATCTAGAATCATTATTACCCCGGTTAAAGTCTTTAAGTATCGGTAAACTAATTAGAGCCCTACTCAAGCCCTACCGCACATCTACCAGTGAGCCTCTAACCCCTAACTTCTGGCACAGCTACTAAATTGGAAATGGCTTCCATAAGGCATGCCGTATTATTTACTGAGAGCCCTTAAGACAGCCCTAGGGAACGATGGGGGTGCAGCGTAAAGGGATGTAGAGCTCTTAAAGGCTCCTAGGAATCAGGTGGGTGAAGCCCCTAAGTAAGACCCCTCTTAAAACCTGCTCTAATACGTAGTTTCTCAGCTCTGGGCTGAGGGCTTCTGTACACCTAGCTATGCCCTCTAGCGACGCATTTAGCGGTGTAGGTGTGTTAGGGCTTAGATCGTTAATTAGAGTTTAAGCACTACTACCTCTAGGTGGGGTTTCCTGAGGCTAGGGTTAGTGGGACCTCTCCTAGTAGCGGTGGGTGTCACGCTCTTAGTTACTGCCGCGGTGTTCCTTACATACAGTAAGCACTCATGCAGCACCTCGGGGGGTTATAGGAGCGTGCCTGGCCTGTCCGTAGGTGCTGCCTGCAGGGAGTACTTAGGCGGCGATAACGTGAGCGTCACCGCTAGGTCTAACGTGAGCGTGCTGATGTACTTCATGGGCTACGAGGCCTACGAGGACTTCCTGAGGAATCGGGGCTTAAGCTACTACGCAGCCACCCCTGAGGGGTGCAGGGGATTTAGAGCTAACGTATCGATACCCTCTACGGGGACCTACTGCCTAGTAATCGATAATAAGGGGGGCGAACACCCAGCTCTAATACGTTTCAATCTAACTACGTGCAGGTACGTACGCACCGAAGTAGGTAACGCCTTAACGTCGGTCAGCGGCAGCGTGCTCATAGTGTTAGGGCTAGCACTATCCCTTAAACACCTAGTTAAGTCCGTGGGCAAGGGAGTTAAGGAGGAGTTGAGGATCGGGGGAGGGCTATGTAGGACCCTATCGATGAGTAAGCATAGGTGCACCATCGCAACCAGCTACGAACCATCTGAGGCTGTTAAGGTGGCTGTAGAGGTCTTAACAAGGGAGTTCAGCTACGGCGTTGTAAGGGCTGTAGCACCGACCATCACCGTACTGAGGAGGAGGGGTAAGGGGTTGGTGCCGAGGGACTTCAGCTCTAAGCCGGTAACGCTAATAGTTTCATCAAGTAGGGACGGGTACACCACCCTAACGCTCGACTACGAGGTAGGTGCGTGGAGTGCTTCAGGCACCCTAGACCTTGAAGGGGTGTTTAGGGAGGCCTCCAGGGTGTTTAAAGCAGTCGGCAACCCTAAACAGTTCTCTCCTCCTTAAAGTACACCTTACCTAGGGATAGAGGTGGTGCGAGCCTCCTCCTAAGGGGTGTAGCCATGAATAGAACCATAGCCACTATAGCTGCTATGAACGGAACCATCTTAGCTACCTCAGGACTTAAGTTGTAGGCTGCCTGGAGGGCGTACTGATAGGTTAGCAGCCCGGCGAAGGTGGCTGAAGTAACCATTGTTAGCAGGGGGTGCCTACCAGCCGATAAGGATATAGCGAAGGCTAGCCAGCCATGACCCATTCCCTGAAGCTGCTGCCACGTAGGTAGCCACGCCAGCTCGAAGAACGTCGCCCCAGCACCTATTAAAGCGTACCCTATAGCCCCAGCGATCAGCCTAACCCTTAAGACGTCGACCCCCAGCGCTGAGGCGGCGTGGGGGTTCTCGCCGGCAGCCCTTACAGCAGCACCTAACTTAGTCCTCCCAGTTAGGTAGAGGATCGCTAGACCCGCTAGGACGGCCGTAACGTACATTAAGGCCCTAGCCACGGGCTCCGTCGGCAGCCTTATATCGAACATCACCCCCCTAGACCTTAAGTCCCTGTAGGCGAACACTGCTGGGTTACCTATCAACGCACCGATGCCGTACCCCAGGAACATCACTGAGAGCCCGACGGCCCCATGGCTCACGGGGAACTTGGTCGTTAGGTAGGCTATCAGCATGCCGAAGACCGACGCAACAGCCATGGTTATAGCTAGCGCCCCCCAAGGGCCGTGGGTGTACACAGCGGTAGCGTAGGCTACCGCGACGCTTAAGTAGAAGACCCCGTCTATCGCTAGGTTGAGAACTCCCGACTTCTCGAAGAAGCCGTGGCCCAGCGCTGTTAGGTAGTAGGCTATGAATGCTGGGGCCGTTGCCAGAGCACCGCTAACGAGGACGTCCGTAATCACTTCCCGCCACCCCTAACGAACCTTATGCTGTACTCGCTGAAAACCCTTAGGACTGTGAAGGTCAGCAGGGTAGTCCCTATGAATAGGTAGGTTATTGCAGCCCCTCCAAGCCTAGCTGCCTGAACGAGCCTCCCAGCCTGGTTCAGGGCCCCTATTATGTAGGCAGCTATCGGCACAGCCCTGAGGTCTAGCATCGATAGCCACGCAACCAGTATCGCGGTGTACCCCAAGTTAGCTGTGTGGGACTCCATCGGGTAGCTTATCCTGTGGAGGTACCCAGCTAGCTGGGCAGCACCTACAGCACCAGCTATCGCGCCGCTAATAGTTAGTGCCAGGATTATCATGGCCTGGACGTTAACGCCAGCAGCCCTTAAGGCGTCCGGATTGGAGCCGAGAACCTTAAGCCTAACCCCTGCAGCGGTCCTCCACAGGAAGAAAGCCGCAAAGGCCATAATCCCCACGGTCAGGGCTACGTCCTCGTAGGTCACAGTCACGCCTCTAACCGGGAGTAAGGTGAAGTGGGTTGCCTCAGGTATTAGGTCGGTCCTTATGTAGCCGTAGGTCGCCTTACCCTTCCACGGACCCCTAACGAGGTAGTTCAGGGCGTAGTAGGCTATGTAGTTCATTATGAGCGTTACCGGGACCTCATCGATGTTTAAGTAAGCCCTTAAAACCCCGGCGATTAAACCCCATAAACCCCCTAGAACTAGGGCTAGAGCTATCATGGTTAGCTTAGCAACCGAAGGCATGTGGGAGAGGGCTGTGAAGAGGGCTATATAGGCTGCGGCCATCATGCCCATCGTTATCTGGCCCTCCTCACCGATGTTCCATATAGCCCCGGTGAACGATATAACTAGGGCTGTCCCGAGCATTGTAAGCATTAGGAAGTCCCTCAACGTCTGGATCTGTATGAAGCCCATCCCGACGTTCACGAAGAGGAGGACAGGCGGGGTTCCGCTAAGGAAGTACAGTATTAGCGCTGCTAGGACGACCCCCATAACTATGGATAGGAGGGGTATCAGGATGTTGCCGAAGGGGAGGGGCTTAACCCTCTTAACTATGACGACCCTAACCACCTACATCACCATGAGCCTCTCGATCTCTTCCCTCGGGGCCCCCTCACCCGGGAAGACCCCAACGATCCTCCCGGTGTTAATAACGGCCACCCTATCGCTTACCTGCAGGACCTCGTCTAGGTCCTC
>NJEF01000037.1 GCA_002255065.1 Desulfurococcales archaeon ex4484_204
CTTAGGGCTGGGCATCTGGTCGTAGAGCCTCTTAAGCCTCTCACCAGCCTTCTTAGTTACGGCCCCAGTAACCACTAGTATGTCTCCATGCCTTATCGAAGGAGCTAGCTTAATACCGAACCTCTCAGGGTCGTAGTGCGGTGTAAGGGCCGCTAAAACCTCTATATCACACCCGTTACAGCCACCTGTGTTGAAGTGCACGAGCCATGGGGAGTACCTCACTATCTTAACCCTATCCAACCAGCTACACCTCGATGCATCCGAGAACTTATAGACACGTCTATAATATCTTTTTACCCAGGTATAAAACAGCCTTAAACATAGAGAGCCTCGCTTAAAGCGAATCAATACCTGTTATAGTAGCTACTGCCTGCCCTAACGCTACACCGCCATCGTTAGGAGGTACTCTCCTAGGTAGGAGGACCTCGATCCCCTCACTGCTCAACACCCTACGTACCCCCCTAACTATGTACGTATTCACTGCTGCGCCCCCACCTAGAACTACAACCCCGCTGAAGCTCCTTAAACCCCTAACGTGCTTAGCTACTACATGAGCTAGAGCTTCACCTAACCTTATTTGGGCTGTTAACGCTATCGACCTACCGTCGTAGCCACCGAGCACGTGCTGGAGCACGTCATCGATGAAAGCCGTTGTTTCAACAACGTACTCACCCCCTAGACTCCTGACCTTAACATCTATGGAGTCTAGCTCGGCCCCTCCCCTCGAGTAGGCCTCAAGCTTCATTGCCGGCTCCCCATCGTAGCTCCTGTAGGTGCAGACCTTGAGAAGGGATGACACAGCGTCGAGAACCCTGCCAATCGATGAAGTGTTTACGTAGTAGCCCCTCCTAACAGCGCTGACTACGTACTTAAGCTCCAGCTCACCTCTAGGTAGCGATTTAGCCAGCCCTAAAGACCTAACCGCCTTAAAGACCTCGTCATCGCTTAGGAACTTACTGAGGACCGAGGTGAGGAAGCGTGTAGGGTAGGTTACGCTGGCGTCGCCGCCAACTAATGGTTGGTACTCTAAGTGCCCAACCCGCTCATAGCTTAAATCCCCCCTAACCAGGATTACCTCGCCACCCCATATAGCTCCGTCATCACCATAGCCAACACCGTCTATAGCGACACCCATAACTACGTCACCTATCAACCCCCTATCAGCCATAACCGATAGCACGTGGGCGTAGTGGTGCTGGACCTCAACGACCCTAGACCCGTAAACCCTTGAGTACGTGCTCGCCAGCCTCCTTGAGGTGTAGTGTGGATGCTTATCAACCACGAGCACGGAGTCCTTAATGTTTATGCGGTAGGTCCTTACTAGGAACTTAATGTACCTATCGAGGTCCTCGAGGATGTCTAGGTCCTCGGCATCCCCTATGAACTGGGTTAGGATAACCTTATCTTTGAACGCTACCGCGCCAGCGCTCTGCAGCTCGGCGCCGAAGGCTATGACTGGCCTCTGGAAGCCCGCCTTAACCCTAATCCATGCTGGGGCATAGCCCCTAGCCCTCCTAAGCATGACGACCTCGCCGTCCGTAAACCTTACAACCGAGTCGTCAACCCTGTTAACTATCTCCCTATCATGAACTAGGAAGTAGTCAGCAATACCTGAGAGCTGCCTGTAAGCGCACTCCTCATTAATACACATGGGTTTCCCGTAGGCGTTGCCGCTAGTCATTATGAGGAAGCCATCCCTAACGTTCCTGAGCAGTAGGTAGTGCAGGGCTGTGTAGGGCGTGAAAACCCCCTCAACGTCCAGCCCGGGGGATACCAGCCTCGATACGGGGCTATCCCCCCTCTTAGGTAGCAGAACTATGGGTCTTTGCGGGGAGTTAAGGATCTCCTTAGCCAGCTCATTAATGTACACGAGCTTCCTGGCAACACCTACATCTAGGGCCATTATAGCGAACGGCTTCTGAGGCCTCCTCTTCCTACGCCTTAGCTTAGCTACCACATCGTCATCGCTTGCTAGAGCTGCTAGGTGGTACCCACCTAGACCCTTAACGGCTACTATGTATCCCTCGTCGATGAGCCTAGCGGCCTCCTTAATCGGGTCAGGGGTCTCTACACGCTTACCGAGCCGGTCGGTAATCCATAACTTAGGGCCGTCCTTAGGGCAGCTAATACCTTGAGCGTGGTACCTCCTCACATTACCGACATCTCTGTACTCCTTAACGCAGTTATGGCAGAGTCTGTACTTAGCCATCGATGTATTCTCCCTGTCATAAGGGACCCTGTACATCATTGAGAACCTAGGGCCGCACCAGGCACAGGAGTTGAAGGCGTACCCGTACCTCCTATCCCTAGGGTTTAGAACCTCGCGGAGGCACTCACTACATATAGCTATGTCCGGGGGTATCATGGATTCCCTTAAGGAGCGCGCCTCGCTCTTAAGGATCCTGAAGCCTTTAATGCCTCTAGGGCCCTCACTGATTACCTCCACCTCCTCAATAACTGCTGGCGGCGGGTGCTCGGTCATTATAGCCCTTAGAAACCTCGCTACCTTAGCCTCATCGCCCTCAGCAAAGACCTCTACTTCAGACCCCCCCACATTCCTTACATATCCGTTAACCCCTGCCTTAATAGCGACTCTATGTATGAAGGGCCTGAAACCCACTCCCTGAACTATGCCGACGATTATGAGCCTTACAGCTATGGTACCCATGCACCGCCCCCTACAGCTCAGGGGCTACGTAGCTAAGCCTTGGGCCTAGCTACATGTGTTGGGAGGGTCACGTACCTGCTCCCCATGTAATCAATGAACGCTACCCTGCCCTCTAACTCAAGCCCCCTTAACACCTTACTAGGCTCTAACCCCTCCCTACTCAGGATCTCCTCCGCGTACTCAATCCTCAGTGGGTGCACAGCTACTATGTTAAGTAGGCCCTCAATCGGGTCTCCAGCCCCTGCCGTGCCGAAGAAGCCCTCCTCAGGCCTTATGAGGAGCTCTACACGGCCCTCACCTAGTACCCCGCTAAACTCTACGTAGGCAGCGACAACCCTCTTCTCAGGGGCTGGCTTAACCCAGGGCTCCGCTGGTGGACGTGTTGGAACCGCTACATAAGCTTTCCTAGGTTCCAGCGACTTCACTATACCTGCTATACCCTTAATCCCCTCACCGAAGTCGTTAACCCCATCGATAAGCATCGTCTCGGTTATTACATCCCCCCTGAACTCATTGCGAAACAGCTTCATACCCTCGAGTACGCTACCAAGCCTTAAAGACTTATAGGGCCTGTTAATAACCCTAAAAACCTCCTCCGTAGATGCATCAACCTTTAAGGACACTAGGTCTGCGTCCATGAGGTCCTCCCTAACCCCTTCATCCCATAGTAGGGACCCGTTGGTTAGCACAGCAACCCTTAAACCCGCCTCCTTCACACCCACGATAATCTTACCCACGTTTAGGTCGAGGGTCGGCTCTCCATCAGGTACTAGGGTAGCGTAGTCTATTTTACCCTCATAAGAGTCAGCAGCCTTAACAACCTCAGCAACTATATCGTCCCACTTAAAGAAAGCCTTCCTCTTAATCGTTAACACTGAGGTCCTCCCTAACTGACAGTAGATGCATGAGTACGTACAGTGTTTGTAGGGCACGTTATTAATGCCTAAGGACGTCCCTAGTCTGCGTGACGGCACGGGTCCGAATACGTATTTAGGCATCCCTAACCCCTTAACTACACGGCAAACCCCTATTTAAGGTAGTGCCAGCAGCCCCTAAACAGTGCCTATCCCCTCAATAGAGCGTTAAGGTAGTTAGCTAGCGGAGTCCCCCCCTCACCTTATAGTAGCTCATGGGCGGTCTAAAGCCGGGGACGTGTCTCCTTACCTCGCTAAGGCTAACAGGCCTCGGAAACCTTGCTGGGTTAAGAACCTCAATAACCAGCAACCTCCTCTTCCTACCCGCCATGAACTCCAGGTCCCTCTTAGTCACACCTTCAAGCACCCCCTCCCTAACAAGCCTCACAGCATCGCTGAAGCTGGTAGTCCACGACCTTCCAGCAACGAATTTACCTACGATAGCCTTAAGAGGGGATGAGGCGTAAAGAACAACTAAGTCTCCACTGCCTATACCTCCGATGAAGGACCTCAGCTCGTACTTCTTAAGACCTGAGAGTATCTCCTCAGCAAAACCAGGCTTTATACTCATTAATACGTACCCGCCCACACCCTCACCCTCCTAAACCTTAGGGGGCAGAAACATTGAACTGATCTTTTTGTTTTTGTGTTTTTGTTCTGGGCGATGTATTTATGATGTGTTGTGTTAATGTTTTTCATGGGTATGTGGGTGATGGGGGCGTTGCTCTAAGCCCAAAGGACGCAATATGGATGGGGACCACGTGCCGTTCGGCTCGACGGCCGCCCATGAACCACGGGGTGAACAGCGGGGTGAGCCCCCCAGGCGAGGAGGAACCAACGAAAACCGCATCGCGATGAAACAAAAAAGGAGTGATACAGTTAGAGGAAACGGTACTAATTAAATCCGTGTTAAGGCTATGCTAATAGCTTAAATTGAGCCCAACCCTTTAATTAGTGGGTTGGGGGGCTTGGTTATTCTATTTAATTACGAGGAAGCTAAGAAGAGAGTAGAGCTACCCATACATGAAGTAATAAGTAAGTACCGAATCCCTCCCCCGATAATACTGAAGGAGCATGAAAGTATTGAACACTTAATCAACACCTTGTTTAGGTATGGCAGGGAGTGCGTCCTAGTCTCCGATAATAGAGGTAAGGTTACCGGCATCATAACCCTGTTCGACCTGTTAAAGCTATTCATCGAGCACCCCAGGTCTAGGCTAATCCTTAGGCACCCGAGGTTGAGGCCTGAGAACGAGAGATCCCCTATAAGCACCGTTATGAGCCCTAACCCCATTAAGATCGGGAAGGACTTGAAGTTAAGGGATGTTTTAGAGCTAATGGTGCGCTACGGGGTGTCCCACGTAGTGGTTATTGAACCTAAAACTAAGGAGCCGATCGCTGTTTTATCGAAGAGGATAATTTTAAGAGAGCTGTTGGGTGTTGAGATATTGAGGGATCTAACCACAGCGGTGTGAGGCGCTCATGATTGGCTGCAGAGGAGGTTGAGGCGTTAATCCATGTCCTCCTAGTACTAATCGTTGCTAAGGCATTAGAGGAGGGTCTAGCACGGGTTAGGCAACCCGCGGTACTAGGCGATATATTAGCGGGGATCCTGCTAGGCCCTACGGTTCTGGGACTCATAGTCCTGCCGGAGCACATTCACTCCCTGGCGTGGCTAGGGATCGTTATACTGATATTCCTAGCAGGATTCGAGACTAACCCCAGCGAGTTCAGGAGGTACGGTCTCCCAGCAGCTATAGTCGGTATTGGAGGGGTAATATCGTGCTTCACCATGGGCTTCGCCCTCGGCACCCTGCTCGGGTACCCCCTACATACATCCTTATTCATAGGGGCTATCTTAACACCTACATCGGTCGGCGTTACGGTAGCTACCCTGGAGGCCCTAGGCAAGCTAAGGTCCGAGGAGGGCTACATAGTTTTAGGGGCCGCCGTCTTCGACGACGTCTACGGCGTTGTAGTCCTCTCAATAGTTTACGCTATAGCTGTAGGTAAGGTCTACTCGTTCAGCAGCTACTCATCAATAATCCTGGGCCTCTCAATACTTCTACTCCTGTTCCTAGCTATATCGCACTACCTAGGCTACATAGAGAGGTTCTTAATGGCTTTAAGAATACCTGAAGCCCCATTCCTGGTACTGTTCCTAATAGGGCTCGGTGCCTCAGTTATCTCAGCCTACTTCGGCCTAACACCAATACCCGGGGCCTTCCTAATAGGTCTAGCGCTATCGAGGATCCACTCACCTGAAAGCATTAGGAGGGACTTCCAAATACTTGAGAGGGTCATAACTCCTATATTCTTTGCATACGCTGGAATTCTCCTCAACCCCTGGGAGGTTAACATAACCCTCGACGTGCTCCCAGTAGCCCTCTCACTAGTTGCTATAGGCCTCATAGGTAAGATGGTTGGGTGCGGGCTAGCTGCTAAGCTCGCTGGGATAGGGGGTAGGAAGTCCCTAATTATAGGGACGGCGATGATGCCTAGAGCTGGCGTCGACATCGTTATAGCGGTAACCGGGCTCTCCCTAGGCGTCATAGACCAGGTCATATACTTAGCAGCTCTCATATTAATATACATCTCATCAATCCTAACACCACCAGTAGTTAAGCTCCTCTACACCAGCTCTGAAGCTACATAGCCTAAGTATAGGCCTTAGAGCTGAACGTAGCGGAACCACACCCTTAGGGCTCTCAGCACTAGTAAATAAGCTACTTAACGGGAGCTCGACCTGCACTACCTCAATACCTAGATGCCTAGGTACGCCTTCTTAACGTGGGGGTTCTCTAGGAGCTCCTTACTATCGCCTTTAAGCACTATCCTACCGTTCTCTATTACGTACCCCCTACTGCTTATCCTCAGCGCTAACCTAACGTTCTGCTCTACTAGGAGTACCGTGTAGCCCTCCTTATTTAGATCCTGAATCGTTCTCAGTACATTAACTGCTAGGTTGGGTGCCAGCCCTAAGCTGGGCTCGTCGAACATCATGAGCTTGGGGGAGCTCATTAACGCCCTACCTATAGCTAGCATCTGCCTCTCCCCGCCCGATAGCGTCCCTGCTAGCTGGTTCCTCCTCTCCTTAAGTCTTGGGAATAAGGTGAACACGAACTCCAGATTCTCCCTATACTTCCTCCTAGCTTCGGGTAGGTAGGCCCCGATATCTAGGTTCTCCTGAACAGTCATGTAAGGGAAGAGCTCCCCGCCTTCGGGAACGAGCGATATCCCTATCCTAACCCTCTCATACGAGGGTAGGTTGTTTATCCTCCTACCCTCGAACAGTATGTCGCCTTTGTCCTCCTTAATGACCCCGGCTATGGTTCTTAGGAGGGTTGTCTTGCCAGCCCCGTTAGGGCCTACTAAGGCCACGATCTCCCCCTTATTAACCCCGATATCAACACTCCACAGAACTTTAAGCTCCCCGTAAGATGCTTCGAGCCCTCTAACCTCAAGCAACATACTCCTCACCCAGATACGCCTTAATAACGGCGGGGTCCTTAGCCACCTTCTCCGGAGGGCCCTCGGAGATTATCTCGCCGTAGTCCAGCACTATTATCCTCTCAGCTGCCCTCATAATAGCCCTCATAACGTGCTCAATCCATATAACGTTCACACCCCTCCTATTTATCTCCTTAACGAGCTCGACGATGCCGTCGACCTCAGCCGGGGTTAGGCCTGAGGCCACCTCATCAAGCATAAGGACCTCCGGCCTAGTTACTAAAGCCCTAGCTATCTCAAGCCTCTTCCTCTCATGGATGTTAAGGGATGAAGCCCTAACACCCGCTTTACCCTCCAACCCAACGAACCTAATAACCTCCATTGCCTCCTCAGCAGCCTTCTTAATGCTTACAGCCCCAGCACCGCCGAACAGCCTCGCCGCAGTAACGTTCTCTAAGACGGTCTCGTTACCGAAAGGCCTCGGGATCTGGAAGGTTCTAGCGATACCCAGCCTACATACCTTGTGGGGCTTTAGGCCCGTTATGTCCCTGCCCTTAAAGTACACCCTACCCCTACTAGGCCTGTAAACACCTGTTATGCAGTTAAACAGGGTTGTCTTGCCAGCCCCGTTAGGGCCTATGATGCCCAGTATGCCGCCATCGTAGGTGAAGCTAACGTTCTTCAACGCTGCAAGCCCTCCGAAGAACTTCCACACACCCTTAACCTCTAGTAGGTGCGCCATGCCTCACCCCCCTTAAGGTATCCTCACACCTGTCTTCTCCCTCAATATACCTACTAGTCCTTTAGGTATAAAGAGTATTATGATGACGGCGACGGCGCTGAACACCATTAAGTCGAAGCCGGGGACCGTTATTGTGTACCTGGCCAGCAGGTCTACGGTAAACAGTATTGCCGAACCGATCACGGGGCCTGTAACGGTTCCAGCTCCTCCAAACATCGAGAACACTATAGCGAACATCGAGATACCCGGG
>NJEF01000038.1 GCA_002255065.1 Desulfurococcales archaeon ex4484_204
CCTACCGTAACCCATCCCTTATGGGTGGCTATCCTGATAGAGGTTAGCCCATTAGGTTTCCATAAGTGGTCGTCAAGCCATATACTAACCCTCCTAACTACTGGAAATTCCGTTTCAGCTAGTCCTAATTTCTTTAACCGAAGAAAGCTCTTAGCTCTAGTACTAGCGTCTTGACAAGAAGTATAAACGTAGTACGAAGGTATTTGAGGATATAAGTTCCTCATTTCACGATACTTAAGAGCTTTCAATTTAGTGAAGCTCTTAACCTTGCTTCTAACAGCATACATCATGAGTTGTTCTACCATGTTACGATACATGCCCTCAAGCTCAACGAAGACCTTAAACACCTTCCTCGGCAACTTAATGCTTCTAACTATGACTGTCCTAGCTACTCTAGTCATTCTCCTCAACCTCCTCTAGTAATTGCTTAAAACCTTGAACCAAGCATCTCTTCTTATGACTCCTCATACCGTAGAGCTCACCAGCAAATGAAGTTACTATGGCAAGTAGGTCTTCAACCAATTCCTGATAAGCATCCTTAGGCACCTCACCATAAATAACCTCTATTCTAACACCGTATTGCCTAAAGAAGTAATCTAGGTACTCAAAGCCAAAGCGAGTCAGCCTGTCCTTGTAGGTAACAACTACTACATCTACTTGCCTATTCACAATGTAGTTGAATAGCTTCATTAATCCTCTACGGTTTGTCTTAAGACCACTAGCTACATCACTTAGGACATCAACTACTCTATAGCCTTTAGCAGTACAATACTGGGTAAGGTATTGGATTTGTCTCTCTAAATTGCTCCTCTGGTTGCTTGAGCTTACACGAGCATATATGACTGCTTTAACTTCCTTCACCTCTACTCCACTTAATAGTCTCTTTACCTCGCTTTCTGGTATACGGTATTTTCCTCCGAGTGTTTGTACTGCTCTTATCTTTCCCTCCTTAATCCATCTACGTAGAGTAACATAGCTAACACCAAGAAGCCTACAAACCTCCTTAGGCCTCAGCAAACGCTCGCTCACTCTTATCCATTACATATGCTTGATATCAACCTATATAAACATACCCTCTGAACATCAAAATATATTCTGCCCCTAAAACCTTAGTGTGTAGCTCGGGCTCCGACGCCGTGTGCAGCTCCAGCCCCCTAGCCACTCCCTGAGGTAGGAGCACCTTGGGCTCGAGGCCCGCGAAGCCGCTGTTAGCTATAGCGACCGCCTCGACCCTCCTTAAGCCATCAACCCTCTCGATCCTCACCCTCAGCCTCAGCACCACCGATCACCTCCACCTCAAGTAGTGTTAGCAGTAGCTCCTCCATACATTCATCCATTAGGGAGGCTCTAGCAAGGATAATAAGTATTGCTTGCCCTTGAAGTCCTTAACGCCACCTTAGCGCTCCTATAGCGAGGGAGCTAGCTACGTTAAGGGGTGTAGAAGTCTAGGAGTTCTAGCCCTACGTAAGTGATTGCTGTGAAGACAACCCCTATAGCTACCCCTAGGGCTACCTCGTACGGTTTATGTGCTTTAAGCGCTAGCCTAGCGTACGCGGTAGGTATTAGCAGTAGGTACAGCAGTGCGTGGTGCGGTCCTAGGGCTAGGACTAGGTAGGTTGTTGGGCCAGCTACCCCGCACGCGTGGACGCTGGGCTTAAGCCTCAGCGACGCCGCCAGCATTGCTGCCGTAACAACTACGTACGTTAGGATGAAGCCCGCCTCCAGCAAGCTACCTAAGTACTTGAAGTACGTGGAGCCAGCTATGTAGGAGGCTATGGCGTAGGTGAAGTACTTAGGCCTTAACCTACGGCTGGACACGAAGAGGTCGGTCATCCCCCTAACAGTATCGATAACTATCCCCGCTATCGGTAAAATCCCTAGGAACGCAACTACCGCAGCAACCCCTGAAGGGCTTAGGGAGCCATCCACGTAGAGCACGTAGGTTCCCAGCAGCACCGCGTAGATGGGTGTGCTGGTAGCGTGTGACAGCACCCCAGCAACCCTAACACCTAGGCTCAAGAAGCATACCCATGTAGGTAGGGGCAACGTAATAAAAGCGTTCCCGAAGTAGCTACGTAGCGAACCCCTACCCGCGAGCCCTACACACCAGCCCCTGCCAGCGCCCTCGCGAGGCCGTAGATGCTGACTATGTAAACCGTCGAGACGAGGAGTATTAGGGCGAAGCCCGAGCATGACCTCAGGGTGAGGCAGGGGTCGGAGGCGTGATAGGCGAGCAGCAGGGGTAGGAGGGAGAGAACTAGTGAGGACCTCACCCCTATGGATAGGGCCGCTACCCTACTCCTAAGAGACCTAAACCACCTACCGTTTGTCCCTGGAGGGTCGTTCCTTGTAGATTAGGGTTGTTTGTGGTCGCCTCTAGGGGCTTCCACCTCACCTAGAGGGCTCACCTTCACGGCTCATTGAGGCTGGGTAGGTACCTGGCGAGGCCCCAAAGCCCGAGTACCCAACCAATTAAGTGGATCGGTAGGGATAGGGCGACCCATGGGAACCAGAACTCCACGCACCTAACCTCGTCGTATAGCGGGGGTTTAGGGACCTCCGGGATGTCGTCTATGAAGGCGTAGGTCTGGATAGAGCCGAAGAAGCACGTTATGGCTAGCACCGCGAATAGCAGCACCTTAGGGTAGCTAGGCCTTAGGAAGGCGAGCCCTGCTAGGGGTCCCCCGCACCCACCGCACCGCCGACCACCACCTAGTGTTTAAGGAACTTAGCTACGTAGAATAGCTTGCCGAAGAGGTACCTATAGCTGAGGAGCTCTAGGCCCTCGGGCTTAACCCTCACCGGTAGCTTATCCCTACCGGTAGCCCTATCAATGAACGTGACCTGGTCGTAGACAACGACGAAGCCGCCGGCCCTAGTAACCCTAGCGGCCTCCCTGAGGGCCCTGCGGGGGTCGCTGAAGTATGTGAAGGCACCCCCTATGAGGACCCTGTCGAAGACCCCCTCCTTAAACGGTAGGTACTCCCCGCAGCCTAGGACTAGGTAGACGTCCTCCACACTCCACATCCCTAGGTTCTCAACACACCTACTCAGCATCTTCTCCGAAATGTCCAGGCCCACGATAGGGCCCTCGGTAAACCTCCTGAAGTACGGTACGTTACCGCACGTCCCTACGCTTACCTCGAGCACTGCGTCACCGCCCCCGATATCCATTGAGGAGACGACCTCCTCCCTAAGGGAGTCCTCGGTAACGCCGTAGAGCTTTATGAGCCTTGACTCGAGGACGTCGTAGAAGGGTGCGTACATGTTGTAGAGGATCCTCTGCAGGGTGTTAACACCCTTAAAGCACTCACCAACTCTGAAGTCGGGGAAGCCCTCCCTAATAGGGAACGACCTACCGCAGCACCTGCACTTAAGGTAGCTATCGGAGAGCTCTACACCGCACCCGCACTTAGGGCACCCTAAAAACTTCAGCAAGCCCTCAAGCAAGCACGCCCCCAAAGCTTACCCGTTAAGAAGGCTTTTAAGAGGTGCTGGTAAGCAGCGAACCCCTTAGCTGTTGGAGGTACTGCCTCAGAGGTCCGTGGCCGTTAGGTAGAGGGCATCACTAAGTTGGGCTAGACCTCCTCGTACCCTAGGTTGAGGAGGCCTGCTAACACCTCAAGCTCCCTCCTGTAATCCCCTGGAGTGATTACGTAGTGGTTCCCCATGGGGTTCTCAACGAGCTTTAACCCGCCCTTAAGCCTTACAAGGACCTGGGTCCTGCAGGCATCCCTGGTTACGGGGCCTTCGTTAACCACCTCCCCGACCCCCGCCCTAATAACCCCTCTTAGCGCGTCCAACCTAGCCATGGTTACCGTGGAGCCCTTGGGTAGGGAGCCCTCAACACCTACACCGAGCCCTGACTCGAAGTGGGTTCTGAGCCTGTAGTTAGCTACTAGCTTGGTAGCTACGGTGCAGTGGGCTACGAGGACCTCCCCTCCCTCAACCCAGGCTATGTTGCCCATGAATGAAGGCCTGCTGGACACCCCCGATAGCAGGGCCATGGTCACCGCTGAGGGGACGTCCCCCTCGCACCCAGCTGTGAATCCCTCATCGTTAAGCATGCTTAGGGCTAGGCACGCCGTTAACCCGTAGTCGAGCATGTCGAAGCACCTAATAGTGAGGACCCTAGCTCCAGCCCTGTTAAGAACCCTCCTCAAAGCTACGTACACCTTAACAGCTCTAGCAACGTCCTCAACACCTACGCCGACCATGTCGGCACCCCTGAACCTACGCAGTGCTTCACCCACCTCACCCTCGCTAACCCTCGCAGCATCGTTAACAACCTCATCAACCCCTACCCTCACGAACTTGAGGTTGAGCAGCTTACGTAGGGCGCCCAGCTGCTCGTTGCTGTATATGAGCCACGGCGATGGCTCCCCGACCAGGACTACTCTAGAGCCCCTAACCCCTGAGTAGGCCCTCGAAGCCCTTAGGAAGACCTCTAGGGACTCCCTAAAACCCCTATCACCAAACATGAGTAGGTGGGCTGGCAGGCCCTCATACCTAATCCTGGAGATAGCTTCTAGGGATGCAGCTAAGCTGTTCTGACCTCTATGGGCTACGACAGCTACAGGGGCCCCCTTCCTAGCTAGCTCTAGAACTAAGTGCTCGGTACCCCCGGTCAGCACGGGGGCTACGTACGCGGCAACCCCCTCAACCCCGAGCTCCCTAACCCCGCTAACGGTGGTGGTAACGCCTTGCTCCCCATGGATTAAGTCCTTAATAGAGCCCTTAATGGAGTCGTTAACAGCTCTGACAGCGTCGGGGTCGTGTATGGGTGATGCAATAGGTACATAGATAACCCTGCCCCCCAACCAGCACCCCCTCAGTAGTAGGACCTAAGCAATTAAGCTGTGATGGAGTTAGCGACACCAGCACATACCCCAGCAAGCCCTCCACATAAGGGGGCGAGCCACCGATATTAGGGGCCCTCCTCAGAACGCCTACTTCCTTAAGGCCTCCTTAACGAACCTTAACCTCTCGGCCCTGCTATAGACTCAAGCCTATCCCTGTCTCTCCTCAACATCCCTTAGCTTGGAGTGGGCGTAGATGGCGTCTCAGACTTAGGTTAATGGGCACGGGCAACCACTACGGGCTAACTGAGGAGCTGCTGCACCTAGCCTGGTCAAGCCTTAAGACCTCCTAGAAGGGCTTGCACCCAGCCAGCACGCGCTAGCAATGCTGGCTACACTTACCTACGCCTCAACCCCTCACCTTATTTATTGAGTAGGGCAGTATTTAGTGACGCTGGTGGTGGTATGTCGTTTGAGGAGGCGGAGGTGATTAGGAGGAGGGCTGAGTCCTTCCTAAGGAACGCTGCTAGGCTTATTGAGGAAGGCGAGTACGACTTAGGGATGTTTAGCTTGGAGCAGTACTGCCAACTAATCCTTAAGTACAAGCTCCTCGTTAAGAAGGGCTCCTACCCGAGGACGCATTCACTGAGGAGGCTGATTAGGGAGCTAGGGGAGTTTAACCCCGGGATCCTCGACCTAGTTAATAAGGTGGGAAACCTCCACTACATTGCCCGGCTTGAGGAGGCCTACATAGCGTCGAGGTACCTCCCAATAGTTTATGAGGAGGGGGAGGTTAAGGACATGTTAAGGTTTGTCCTCGAGGTGTTTAAGCCCGTTGCCGAGGCCGTATGAGCTCAGGGTCCTGGAGTACCTTAGAAACTATAGAGCGGTTGCGGGGAGGGTTAAGGAGGTAGTTAAGAGAGTGGACCCCGGCGCGGAGGTGTACGTATTCGGGTCCGTAGTGCGCGGGAGGTACACTGGCGCGAGTGATATCGATATACTGGTGGTAACCAACAACATCGATAGGAAGTACAGCATCGTGGTTGAGGCGTACAGGAGCACTGAAGCACCCATAGAGCTGCACGTAGTTACACATGAGCAGTTCGAGAAGTGGTATAAGCGGTTCATACCGGGGGACGAGGTAGTGAAGGTCTAGGGAGGAGTTAAATATAGTGCCCCCATGGCTCCAGAACGTGTAGCCCGTCCTGGGCGGGGCTACCGCTCTCGGGCGAACGGCGTAGTTAACTGCGGGCACCGCTACCCTTAGAGAACCTCCTCCCCTATGTCGCTAGGCACTTCATACCCCGGCAACCTACCCACCTGCTCCCTGAAATCCCTCGACTTAAGGGCTTCTAGGAAGGCCTTAACAGCACCCCTACCGAGCCTCTGCCTAGGTATTGCGAAGTCGAAGGCCTCCCACCTAACACGGGTGAAGTAGAGCCCGTACTGCACCGCTGCCCACCTAATACCCATACCTACGTCAGCCTCACCGCTAGCTACAGCCCTAGCCACCTCGGTGTGGGTGCTCACCACATTCTCGAAGCCGGGAACCCCCCTCATGGCGGAGGGCTTCAACCCCCTCCTACCCAGCTCCCCGGCGAGGACGTGTTCGAGGAGGATCCTAGTGCCGGACCCCCTCTGCCTATTCACGAGCCTTAACCCGCCGCTAACAAGGCCCTCCACCACCTCTTCATAGCTGAGGGGCTCCCTGGTAATGAAGCCTACCTCCCTGTAGTACCCCCTAACGAGGGCTACCTCACCCTCGAGCCAGTACCTCCCTATGTAGGGCTTGTTGTACTCCCCGCTCGCCGGGTCGAGTAGGTGTAGGCCAGCTACGTCCGCCTCACCAACAGCTAGGGCTGCAAGCCCTATACCCGAGCCTATCCATGAGAGCTCAACGCTCCCAACCCCCCTACCCCTAAGGAGCCCCGCAAGGATCTCTACGCAGGGGTCGTGGCTACCCATGTAGACCAGGTCTGGTACTGTGAACCCGGTGCTGCGGACCTCTAGCTCCCTACCAGTAACCCTCCTGTAAACCTCTAGGTACTCCTCTAGGAGCTCCCTACCAGCCTCCGTGAGCCTAGCACCGCCCCCACCCCTACCACCCCTCCTAACCTCAACTAGCTTCTCCCCCAGGGCCCTCTCAGCCCTCACTAAAGCCTCCCAGGCCCTGGAGTAGGGGATGCCGAGGACCCTCGAGGCAGCCAGGATCGAGCCATACCTACCTACCAGTAGGAGTAGCTTAGCAACCCTGCAGTCAGCAACCCTCTTCCCACCAACCTCCAAGATCACGTCAACCCTGACCTCAAAGGCCTTACTACGCATCTACCGCTAAACCCATTAAAGCTTCACATCAAGACTTATAATGGCTACCCACAGCATTAAGCGGGGCACGGGACCTATTAGTGGGCGCTCCTCCACCGACCTACGAGGTGCTGCGGTGTTGAGGCAGCAAGCCCTAGCGGTCGTTAAGGGGGTTCTGCTCTGGCTAGCCGCCTTCACACCGGGCGCGGTCATTGGGAGTGTAGCAGCGTTCATTACAGGTGAACCAGCGGTAGGTGCCGTCCTCACACAGATCCTCTTCATAGCTACCCCCCTAGCCCTCGCGAGGTTCCCTCTAAGGTGTGGGTACGGTGTTATGGGCTTCCGCATCAACGGGCTCGCACTAGCTACCGCCTTAGCGCTCCTCATAGCAACAGGTATCGCCGCCCTAGTAGCGTGCGCAGCTCTTAAGGTAGCTGGGCACGGAGCTTTTAAGTACCCGGTCCCGGGGGTTTGGGGAGGCACAGCCGTATACATCGCCCTAGCGTTCGCCCTAGCCCCCGTTGGTGAGGAAACCCTGTTTAGGGGGCTCCTACTAGGCTACATGCTGGATAAAGGTGTGAACCCTTGGGTAGCCATAGCTGTAGCAGCCACCCTCTTCTCACTCATACACGTAATGCCCTTCTCCAAGGCCCCCCTACCGCAGCTAGCGGTCGTGGTAGGTAACGCCTTCCTAATGAGCACTATAGCGGGCTACCTACGTAAGCAGACGGGGTCCCTACTACCCTCCATAGCAACCCATATAGGCTTTAACCTAGGGGGCTTCATAGCGGCGTCCCTGATGTAGGGCTAGGCCGTGAAATACAGCTCTAAAGCTGGTTTACTATTGTGGCTACGCTAGCAGTCGCTGACCCCTCCCATGCAGGGCCCTCAACCGCAGTCCTTACCTACTAGTTTAAATGGCTTTATAGGGCTTAATGATGGGAGGTAGGGGGTGAGTGCCCATAGGTCCGAGGTCGAGGTTCTTAGGAGGAGATCGCTGGGTTTTCTAGATGGGGCTAGGGCAGCCCTTGAGAGGGGTTCATACGATATCGCCTGCTTCCTAGCTGAGCAATCCCTTCAGCTATACCTAAAGTCCATACTGCTCGAGGTTGTAGGTGATTACCCGAGAACCTACAGCGTTAGGAGGTTGCTAGGTGAGCTACGCGATGTACTGGGTTCTAAGGTGTTAAGGGATTTCATTAAGGCTAATAGGGCCAGGCTCTCAAACCTTGAGGACGCCTACCTAATGGCTAGGTACTTCGTTAAGAAGTACGTTAAGGAGGATGCTGAAGACATGGTTAAGCTCGTTGAGGAGGTAATGCGTGTTGTGGGGGAAGAGGTAGGAGGTGCTGGTAAGGCATGAACCTTAAGTCATCGGTGCTTAGGGCTAGGATGCTTAAGGAATGGAGGGCCTGGGTCTCCAGGATAGCTAGGGTGGTGGGGGAGCTGGTACCCAGCCCCGAGGTCTACGTTATAGGGAGCGTGGTTAGGGGTGACTACGTAGGGGGTAACGACGTAGACATCTTAATAGTATCGAAACACGTCCCCGAGGACTTGAGAGGTAGGGGGGTGGTTAAGGCGTTGATAGAGGAGAGGGCTAACCTACCGTACTACCACCCGTTCGAGATACATGTATTGAGGCCTGAGGAGGTGGAGTACTACATTAGGAGGGCTGGTAGCGCCGTAATTAGGGTGAAGTAGGGCTTACCTGGGGGTACTTAAACCCTGGGACCCCTTAGCTGCAGCACCTCCTTAACCACCCCGGCATACACCCTAGCCGACAGCTCCAGGTCCTTAAGGCTCACCACCTCCCTATCCGTGTGGGATAGCTCCGGGTTCCCGGGGCCGTAGGAGACCGCCTCCCTCGACGCCCTCCCGTATAGTATGTTCATATCGCTTGTCCCGAGCTTCCTCACTACCCTGGGCCTGACGCCCTGCCTTATAAGGGACCTGATAACAGCTCTAACCACGGTGCTGTTAATGGGTACCTTAACGGGCTCCACGTAGGACCTGACCGAGTACGTGCAGCCCTCCGGTAATGAGGCTTTAACGAAATTCTCAACAACCTCCTTACCGCTGCCGTAGGGTACCCTAACGTCTAGCCTAGCAACGCCCTCCCTCGGCAGGACCGGGGCATCCGATCCGCACACGAGCTTGGTTAGGGCTACTGAAACCCCCTTAGAGCTGTTTAAGGACTCGAGCTTAAGCCATAGGTCTATGAGCTTATCGCATGCAGACCTAGCGGCCCTAGGGTTCGATGAGTGCCCTCCAGGAGACCTACAACTAACCTCGATACCTAGGCTACCCCTGTACTCCACGACAACACCTGTAGCGTTGCTGGGCTCGCAGATGACTAGGTGGTCAACCATGAAGCCGTCCTTAATAAGGCCCCACGCTCCGTGGCTAGGGCCCTCCTCACCGACGACGGCTACGGCGTAGACCCTAGCCACCCCATCGACCGCGGACGTCCTAGCAGCTGAAGCACCTACGAACGCAGCTGCTAACGGGCCCTTAGCATCGACAGCCCCCCTACCCTCAATGAAGCCCCCGCTAAACCTAACTGGTAGCTCGCCCGGGACCGTGTCTATGTGGCCAACGAAAGCTATCGATACGTCCCCCTCACCGTAGCTAGCCACCAAGTTCCCGGTGCTGTCGATACGTACTACGTCGAAGCCGAGTCTTTCCTCAACGAACTCCTTAAGCGCTCTAATAGCCCCCTCCTCCCTAAAGGTGGGGCTGTACTCCCTAAGCAACCTTAACAGGAGATCCCCTACTAAGCTCCTCAACGCACTCCGCAACTACCTCAACACCCCGTTCGATATCCTCATCGCTGACCAGGTATGGGGGTAGGAGCCTAACCACGGTGGTCCCTGCCTTAAGCACTAGGACACCCCGCTCCTGCGCGCACCTAATAACCCTCCCCGGCAGGAACCTCAGGTCCACACCTATCATTAAGCCTAGCCCCCTAACCTCCCTAA
>NJEF01000039.1 GCA_002255065.1 Desulfurococcales archaeon ex4484_204
CTCGTAACCTAGAACGGTCTTCTTCATAATTACGTGGGCTACCACCGTAGCGGCTATAGCTATGAAGAGGCCTGCGTGGAGCCACGTTCTGGGCACGAGCTTAGGTAGTATGGACTCTGTAGCTATCGGTAGCGTCATAGGTTCAGGGGCTGCCGGGTCCCTCCACGGACCCAGGATTAGGTACTCGGAGAGCAGTATGGCTATGAAGTTCATCATTACGGTAACTATGATCTCGTTTATTCCTTGGAAAACCTTAAGGAACGCAGGTATTAGCGCCCAGGAGGCTCCCCCGATAATCCCTGCAGCCATTACTAGGAACAGGGCTATGGGTTGAGGTAGGTGGAGGGAGGCTATCGAGATACCGACACCCGTTGCTGCGATAGCGCCTAGGTAGAACTGCCCCTCACCACCGATGTTCCAGAACCCTACGGAGAAGGCTATCGAGATACCGAGACCTGTTAGCCATAGGGGGATCGTCTTAACTAAGGTCTCGGCAATCTGTGGGATACCGCCCAGCGAGGCATGGAATAGCGTCCAGTATGCCTTAACGGGGTCCTTACCCATAACGATTACGGGTATAGCGCCTATACCTAGACCTATCCCTATGCTTATTAAGTAAACGACGCCGCTAAAGGCTAGCTCGCTGAGCGACCTTCCCCTAGCCGCTGATGCTGGTTTAAGGCTCCTTAGAAGCGATGTCGCTAAGGATTTAATGAGGTTAATCACAAGCACCCCCTCCATACTCTCCATAGGATCATTTAAATTATTGTTTTCGATACTGTGTAAAAACCTGTTTATATAGAGTACTTAGCTTTAGATGTGGAGGTGTTCTCCTAGAATGGATATCCCTAAGTGGTTTTCAGCTAAGAGGATAGCGATTACTAATATAGGGAAGGTTGTAAGCGGGGACATCGATAAGGGGGTAGTGAAGGGCGCCGACACGATCCTCATTGAGGACGGTAAGATAGCCTACGTAGGGCATGAGGGCGGTGTAGACCTAAGGGGCGTAGACGTAGTTGTTGACGCTAACGGCATGGTAGCTATTCCAGGCCTCATAGACTGCCACGTGCACCTATCGCTGGAGAGCTACGCCCCTATGAACTCTATTACGGGGTACCTCGAGGAGACCCTCCTACACGGTGTTACAACGATTATCTCGGAGGGTGAGCAGGGCCATGGACTCCCTAGGTTCTATCCCTGGGACCCTAAGGGTGTTAAGGTAACAGCTATTCTAGCTAAGAAGATCTTCGAGAACTACCGCCCAGGAGGGGTTCAGAAGGTCTTCGCTGGAGCTCTAGTCCTAGCTGAGGGGTTGAGGGAGGAGGACTTTAAGGAGTTAGCTGATGAAGGTGTGTGGCTAGTTGCTGAGATAGGGGGTGGTGGGTTAGCTGAGGTTAGTAAGGTGTTGCCCATGCTCGAGTGGGCTAGGAGGTACGGCTTCTTTGTTTCAATGCACTGGGGTCCCGGGATAATTCCTGGCTCGCGCCTGTTCTCGCTGGACGAGGTTATCGCTATGAAGCCCGATAAGGTAGCCCACATCAATGGAGGCACTACCGCAGGGCCTTGGGAGGACACTAAGGAGATAATCGATAAGCTAGATAGTAGTGTAGAGATAGTGCCTTACGGCAACCCTAAAGCCATGGTTAGGGTGATGGACTACGTTAAGGGGAAGGGGTTGCTGCACAGGGTTGTCCTAGGTAGCGATACACCGACTGGTCAGGGGTACATGCCTAACGCCCTACATAGAGCCATAGTAACCATATCGTCCCTTAACGAAATACCTGCCGAGAAGGTAATAGCTATGGCTACTGGTAACACAGCTAGGCTATACAATAAGTACGGCCGCAGGGTAAACTCCGGCTTCATAGAGGTGGGTAGGGACGCGGATATAGTACTCATAGATAAACCTCAGGGCTCCGTAGGGGAGGACGCGTTAGAAGCTATAGAGGTAGGGGATACGTTCGGGCTAGCCCTCATAGTGGCGAGCGGTAAGATAGTCGGGTTTAGAGGTAAGGACACCAGGCCAACGGAGAGGAACATTAAGATAAACGGAACCGAGATCAAGGTTACCGACATTAATGAGCTCCTCTTCGACCCCATAAGGCTTTACTACAGGAGCTTGGATCTTAATTAAGCTACTTAAATTAAATTTTTTAATGACGATATACAGTACCTACTTGATGGTATTATGTATATGCGTAATGCTCTAAGCAAGACAGCAGTAGTTGTAATTATAGCGGTCGTTATTATTGCTGTAATAGCTGCGATCGGGGTTGCTCTAACCAGTAGGGCACCACCTGTTACAACCACTGTAACGATTACGCAGACCCAGGTACGTACGGAGGTTGTTACGGCTTCGCCGACCACGACACCTCCCCCTAAGCCAAAGATTAAGGTAGCGATGATACTTCCAGGAACGATTCAGGACACCGGGTGGAACACCATGGCATACCTAGGGCTTGCTGAGATAGGGAGGAAGTACGGTGTTGAGACATCGTACTCAGAGCGCATAGGTGTTGCCGATGCTGATAGGGTTGCTAGGGAGTACATAGGGTCCGGCTTCAAGTTCGTGATATTCCACGGGGGCGAGTACCTGGACATAGCTAAGAAGCTCGCTCCCGAGTACCCTGATGTAAGCTTCAGCGTTGTGACGTCCGACGTAGTTCCCGACGTACCCCCTAACCTATGGCAACTAGTAACTAAGTACTATAAGGCCTACTACGTAATCGGCTACCTAGCAGGGCTGGTAACTAAGACGAAGGTCGTGGGCTTCGTAGGTGCTCAGGACTTCCCAGTTTATAGGGGTGCGCTAAACGCCTTCTACCTCGGTGCTAAGGACGCTAACCCGGACGTTAAGGTTCTCTACGCATTTACGGGGTCGTGGGACGACCCTGTAGTGAATAAGGAGGCTGCTGAAGCAATGATAGCTCAGGGAGCTGACTTCATAACCGTGTGTGTCGACCTAGGCTTCTACGGCGTTGATGAGGCAGCTAAGAAGGCCCCCAAGCACGTGTGGGTGGTTAGCATGGACATGGATAAGTACAGCGTAGACCCTGACCACGTTATTACGTCAGTAATTATAAACACCGGTACAGGCTATGACTACATGGTATCCAAGATCTTAGAGGGTCAGAAGGGAGGGCACTACGTCCTCGATCTCGGGAAGGGAATAAGCATTGCGCCGATAAGGGTTGACATACCCAGCGATATTAAGGATAAGGTAACCAGCTTAGTGAACGACATTATCGCGGGTAAGGTTAAGGTTAAGGAGATAACCGATAAGATCATCGTGCCTAAGGGGTAGTTAAACCATAATAACCCCACCTTTTTCTATCCCTTTAAACTACTTTTTAGGTTAGCTAATCCCTATACTCTACTACTATGTCTACAACCTTCCTCTCCATAACATCTATTAATCCCTTATCCGATATTCCGTAAGCGGGTATTGCTGTAGCTGTTATAAACGATAGGTGTATTATTGGGTCCCTCAGCTTGCATCCAAGGTCTCTAATGGAGCTGTAGATAGCTTTCATCTCCTCCTTAACCTTATGCGGGGGTTCATGTGAGAGCAGGCCAGCTATCGGTAACTTAATCTTGCTTAGAACCTCACCGTTCCTCACAACGGCGATTCCGCCGCTAAGATCTATTAAGGTGTTGGTAGCTAAGGCGGCGTCCTCGTCGTTCACTGCTATAACCGTTATGTTGTGGTGGTCATGCGCTATTGTCGTGCCTAGAGCGCCCTCCTTAATGCCGAAGCCCTTAACGAACCCTATGCCTACGTTACCTGTCGCTTTATGCCTCTCAATAACAGCTACCTTCAAAACGTCCTTAGCTACGTCGGGCACTACCTCACCGTTAACTACTTTAAGCTCATCCACCAACGCGTCCTTTAGTAGGGTGCCGTCCCTAACACCGATTACCCTAACCCTCGCTATACCGTCCCTCACCGGTATCCTGACCTTGAAGTCCTCGGGGAGCACCCTACGCTTAACCCTAATGGTTTTCAGGAATTCCTCAGGGTACTCGGGCTCTGGAATGCTCGTTGTAAGCCTCCCCCCGCTGAATACTACTTCACCGCTAGCCACTACTGTATCTATGGTTAAGTCCCTCAGGTTGTTAACGATTACTAAGTCAGCTATTCTCCCAGGAGCTATGGAGCCAACGACGTCATCTATGCGGAAGTGCTTAGCAGTATTTATAGTAACCATCTGGATCGCCTTAACGGGGTCAACGCCCTCCTCAACAGCCCTCCTAACCTTGTAGTCCATGTGGCCCAGCGTTACTAAGTCGATACAGGATACGTCGTCTGAGACGAGCATTACCTTACTTACATCGACGTGGCGCTGCGTAACAACCTTAATAACCTCGCTCAGGTTCGTAGCGACAGAGCCCTCCCTAACCATGAGCTCTATGCCTAGCCTAAGCTTCTCTAACCCCTCCTCACAGCTCACGGACTCGTGGTCTGAAGCTATGCCAGCAGTAGCGAACGCCTGCAGCACGCCGCCCGTAAGGGCGGGGCCGTGGCCCTCAACAAGCTTACGCATCCTAAACGTTAACTCTATACTCTTAAGCAGCTCTTCATGAAGCCCTAGCAGCTGAGCTGCTACGACCTCAGATAGCGCTACGCTCTCATCCCATCCCAGCGCCTCCTCGATCTCCTTAACCCCGAACTCGCTGCCTACGGTCTCAAGCCCGGGCATGAACGGTATGTGTGAGGGGACCATTAGGAATACCTTTAAAGGCGTTTTCCTAGCTATGTCAAGCATGAACCTAATACCCCTTAACCCGAGAACTATGCCTATCTCGTGGAGGTCCGTTACGACGCTGGTAGTGCCATGAGGGAGGACGGCCTCTGCAAACCTAGGTATCGATAATAGGCTGCTCTCTATGTGAATGTGGCCATCTATGAACCCGGGAACTACGAACTTACCCGATGCATTAATTACCTTAACCCCGCTGGGGCCGCCCTTAAACTTACCTACCTTAGCGATGTAACTACCCTTTATTAATACGTCGGACCTATATACTTCGCCGGTGTATACGTTAACTATGTTGCCCCCCTCGATAACTAAGTCGGGGGGCTCCTTACCAAGTGCTGCGTTCAACACATTAATTATGGAGCCGAGATCTCTTAAGACCATGGTATAGCCCTACGAGAACATAATAGCAAGCACCTATTAACTTTAACCTAATTAGGTCTGACTCGTAAGATATTGAGAACCCCTCTACAGATACATCTTCCTACCCATAAACTTAGAGCGGGGTACACGATGCCTACGTATTTCTGAAGAGAGCCCTAGCCCTGTCAAGGGCCTTCCTATAGTTAATTACCCTGGGGGCATTCCTGGTTACGACGGCCACCACGTCATCCCTTTTAAACACCTCAAGGGTTCTCTCACCGTCTAGGGCTATTATGGAGGGCTTGGTCTCGATCTCGACGGGCTCACCTAGGTGCAGCAAACCGTGCTCATCTACTTTAAACCATCTCCAGGAGGCCCAGTGCTATGGGTGCATAGACCACCTCCCCAGGACCCACCCCGGGATAGCTTTACGTACATACCCTCGTCACCCCCTGGGTTACTATCCTGTACATCCCGGGTATGGAGCTCAGGCCCTAGGTTGTAGGGGGTGCAAAGACCTGACGCTACCTCGTGGACGTACTCAAGCCTCCACACAGCCCTCGACGCTACGAACTGATGGGTCGTCGCAACTGCATCAACGAGGGCTATGTCTGCTAACTCCCCGTTCCTCCAGAACTCCACCCTCTTAGACCTGAAGGTCACGTCCTCAAGCGGGACCTCACCAAGCGCTACAACCCCTGCAGCCATCGCGGCTATGGTTGCCTCAATGAAGTATGGGAATACGTTGTTAGTCCCGGTCGATATAGGCATTAAGGGGGCTTCAATGCCTGCCTTAGCTATCACCCTGTTGGTGCCGTCGCCCCCAATGCTTATCAACGCGTTAACCCTCCCCCTCATATAGGTCGCCGCGTTGTAGGTGTCTAGCCAATCCTCCCTAACCGCCATATCGATCAACTCTATATCTATGAGGGGCCTCCTAGGCATCATGGATAGGGCCCTATCAACGATCCCGGCCTCCTCAGGCATGACGATCAGCTTAGCTACACCCATCCTCTCAAGGGCTAAGATCACCCTCTTAACTATGCTAGCCTTCTCGACCTTATCTACTACGCTAGCATGAGCTACAAGCCTCCTTATATCCCTGCCCGACATAGGGTTCACTATAAGCCCTACCACAGGCCTAGGCATTCAAGCCCTCCCCTAAACAAGCCGTTAGCACAGGGCAGCTGCTTCTCTACAGACCCTGTTAAAGGCCTTCAACCCCTGCATCCCAGTATTAAGCGCTCATTCATCCCTAGCCAGCGCCCTCCTTACAGCCAGCTAACCTCTTCAGGGTGCTCTATGTAGTGCTTAACTCTCTGTAGGAACCTAGCTGCAGGCGCTCCATCGATAGCCCTGTGATCGATGGCCAGGGATAGGTTCATGAACGTACCGACCTTCACCTCACCTGTCTCGCCATCGACGTAGGGCTTCCTAGTCATCCTGCCCACCCCTAGGATAGCTACCTGGGGTGGGTTGATTATGGGTGTGAAGCTATCAACCCCGTACATCCCCAGGTTCGTTATGGTGAAGGTCCCCCCGATGACGTCCTTCTCCTTGAGAAGCCCCTTCTTAGCCCTGCTAACGAGGTCCCCGTACTCCTTGAGGAGCTCCCTCAACCCCCTCTCATCAACCCTCCTGAGAACGGGGACTAGGAGGCCTAGGGGTGTGTCCACCGCGATGTTTATGTTTATGGTGTCGTAGATAACGACCTCATCCCCCTCTAGGGTCGCGTTCACCTCTATGTAGTCGCGGATAGCCCTCGCAACGCACTTAGCTATCAGCACCGTGTAGCTGGGCTTAACACCTACCTCCCTCGCTAGCTCCTCCCTCAGCCCCGCCAGCCTATCCATGGATACCTCCATGTTTATCGCTACGTGGACGGCCTCCCTATAGCTCTTGCTAAGCCTTGACGCAATAACCCTCCTAATACCTCTGAGAGGCCTCCTCTCCCTAACCCTAGGTAGGTAGCGCTCCTTAATGAGCTCCTCAACATCCTTAACCGTGACTTCCCCTCCAGGCCCGCTACCCCTAACACCCCTTAAGTCAATGTCGTATTGCCCAGCTAGGACCCTGGCATCTCTCGAGGCCCTTACCTCCCCACCCGCCATTACCCCGACCTCTCAATTAACGCTACGGGCTCCCCTACAGGGACCTCCTCACCCTCCATCCTCAAGATCTTCTTAATGACGCCATCGACCGGCGACCTTATCTCCCCGGTTAACTTCTCGGTTTCAAGGGTTGCTATAACCTCGTCCTTCCTAACGGGGTCCCCCTCCTTCTTCAACCACTTAACTATGGTTCCGGACTTCATGGTTAGGCCCAGCTTAGGCATAATAGCCTCAACTACCTCACCCACTACGAACCCCGGCTGAGTTACCAAGCCATCCTATAAATCCCTTCACTCCCTAGGGTAACCTACCGTTTGTCCCTGGAGGGTCGTTCCTTGTAGATTAGGGTTGTTTGTGGTCGCCTCTAGGGGCTTCCACCTCACCTAGAGGGCTCACCTTCACGGCTCAT
>NJEF01000040.1 GCA_002255065.1 Desulfurococcales archaeon ex4484_204
ACCGCACACTAATTGCTGAGCAGCTTAACACTGCTTAAACCCTCCAGCAAGACTAAGGATAAGGGCATAGCTAAGCGTTTTCAAGTAGGTACCCCTATTTGAGTGCCTCCATTAATATTATTCAATAATGCCTCAATAATCGCTATAATTGTTTTGCCGATTAAAGTGAAGTTGATGTATTTTGTTTAAGAGTTTTAAAGCCTGGCTCCCCTGGGTAGGGGTGGCTGCCTGTGGAGGTTAGGGCGCTGTTCGCGGAGTGTACGTACTGCCAGGAGGAGGTGCCCGCGGTCTACGATCCGGTGGATGAAGCGATCATCCTCTTCCTACCAGCCATTAAGAGGGCTTCGGAGAGGGAGGGGGTTGATATAGTTGATGAGCTGGTGAGGCTGATAAACCATGAGGTGATGCACCACATAATTGCGGAGGTCTTGGGTAGCCCAACCCCTAGTAGGGTTGCTGCGGAGCACAGGGTTATGGAGAAGCTTGGTGTGTATTGAGTTAGGTCTTAAACCTCTTCTCAGTAAGCGATACTATTGAAGCAACTGCTAGGTTCCCTATGAGGCCCCAGAAGCCCTCATAGATACCTAGCGGGAGATGCCTTAAGATCACCTTAATGTACGCAACTATAGCCATACCGGTCGCCATACCGGCTAGCGCGCCGTTCCTAGTGAAGGTGCCCGGCCTGTACATTCCCAGGATGTACTGCGGGAACATCTGCACTATACCTGCGTACCCAACGAGCAGGAGGTATATCAGTATCCCTGGAGCGTAGAGGGCTAGCACTAAGGATGCAACAGCTATCACCGCTGTGAACACCCTCGCTGATAGGAGGAGCTCCCTGCGCGGTGCTGAAGGCCTTAGAAGCCTCTGCCACACGTTTCTTGAGAACAGCGCCCCGCTAACATGGAGTATCGCTGCCGCTGTAGATATTGACGCAGCCATAGCGCCGGCACCTACGAGGCCTACAACCCATGGAGGGAATAGGACGCGGGTTACGAGCATGAAGGAGTAGTCGCAGAAGGGCTTCTTAAACACCGGCATAGCTATTGAGTCGGTAGCGAAGAGGGCTATGGCTGTAAGCCCTACGAGTATTGCGGGTATCTGAGCTATCTGGTACACGCTGACTGCAACCATGTTCCTCTTAGTGGTCTTTATGTCCTTAGCCCCGAACACGTTCTGGACCCTGTTAGGCCATAGCCAGAACGCTAGGGGGGCTATGAATATTATCGACAGGAACCACCCGACGTCCCCAGGCTTTAGGAACAGGCTGAAGTTACTACCTGCGGGCTGGCTTAGCTGGTAGCTCTGCAGCACGTTAAATAGGTTCGTTAGGCTCCCGAAGGCTATTAGAGGTGCAGCGATACCTATGAACCACACGGCGGCGAGCATTAGGGCTCCTTGAAGCATGTTTATGAAGACGACGCTCATTAAGCCTCCGACCACCGTGAAGATCGCTATTAAAGTGAACGCGATCACCTTAGCTATGACGGGGTTCATAGCCCCGTAGGACGCTGTCTCTATTATGTAGCCTATACCCTGTATTTGGAGCTGTATGTAGGGTATGCTCCA
Organism: Desulfurococcales archaeon ex4484_204; assembly: GCA_002255065.1. Classification (GTDB taxonomy): domain Archaea; phylum Thermoproteota; class Thermoprotei_A; order Sulfolobales; family NBVN01; genus EX4484-204. The sequence goes on from NJEF01000040.1 coordinate 1,570, forward strand.
CAGAGCACCAGCAATAGCTGTGAAGGCCCCGACGGCCCTGCTGCCATATATGTCCTCAAAGGCATCCGCGATCGTTAGCCATCCCCTATCCTTAGCCTTAGACCACATCCTAGGAACCACTATGTACCCTATGAGGTAGGATATCATTCCGTAGAGCGTTATCGCCCAGACCTTACCGCCCTCCCTAGCAGCTAGCCCGGGCAGGCCTAGGAAGGTGTAGGCGCTGTATATGTTAGCACCAAGGCTTAACCAGAGCACTAGGAGGCCTAACCTCCTACCAGCAACAAACCATGCATCAACAGCTGCAACCCTCCTAAACCCTAGGTACGTAGCTAGCACGCCCACGCCCGCAGTAACGCCTAACCACCCAAATATTATTCCTAGGGCTATCGCCTCACCGCCCATGGCTACCCACCAAGCCTTACATCAACTACGTGCAGCACTAGCAGGAGGGTGAAGACAAATAAGGTCCACCCAATAGCGTAGACCCATAAGGCGGGCACACCCCCGATCGCCACCCTTAAGCTATTAACGAGCAGTAAGCCTGCGAGGGGTAGGTAAGCTAGGGCGAGGACCGCGGAGTACAGCGCTACCCTGCTTAAACGCCTTTCCCCAGGCACCATCAGCACCTAAGCACCTATTCTTAACACTAAGGATAAATAGCTTACTGCGCCCTCAACTTCCAGAAGCTCCTCATGGAATGCTTAAGGCGGAGAGCTTAAGCATGTACGCGGTATAGAGCTGGGAGTACCTGCGGGGGTGCTATTTAAAAAGTAACTCAATGAACCTGACTATGTGTAAGTGTTTAAGGTAAGAGCTGCAGCCCCCCATCCTACTGGCCTGTTGGTTCTTACTACTTTAAAACCACTTCTTGACCTTGAAGTACGTGAGGAGGGCCGCCGATATAGCTGCCATCACGGCCATGGTTATGTAGAAGGCGTAGGGGTCGTTGAGGCCCGGCATGAACCTGAAGTTCATCCCGTATATGCTGGCTATGAGCGTTAGGGGCAGGAATATGACCGACACTATGGTTAGCTTAGTCACGATCCTGTTAAGCCTCTCGGCATCGTAGCTAGCTATTAAGGGGAGGATTAGGGCTACCCTATCCCTTACGTGCTCGAGAACCGTGTATAGCCTCTCAACATCGTCCCTTAACCCCTCAACAACCTTAGAGATCCGGTGCCTACCCAGCCTGTTAAGGGATGCGTTGATTACGTACCTTAACTCGCTTAAACACCTCCTTAAAGTCCTCGAATTACTGACAACCCTAACTATTGACGCCTGCCTAACTACGTGGCCCCGCGCTAGGAGGGACTCAATGCTATCGAGCTCCTCCTCGATCATGGTTAACGACTTAAACGACGACTCTACAACCGCTAGGAAGAACTCCCTAAGCAGTGACTCAGGCTCTCTACACCTCCCAACGAGCTCCCTAAACTGCCCTGCAAGCTCTGCTGGTAGGAGGACACATACCTCGCTGCCGCTAAGCACGACACCGGCTATAGCTGACCTAAGCGAGGGACGCCTAGGCATAGGTGATGAGATAGCTAGGGCTACCCCACCGTTAGCAATAGCGAAGTAGGGGGTCCTGACCTCCCTACCAATTACCCTAAAACCTCTGGACCTGAGGAGGTTAGTGAACTCCTTACCGTCAGTAATGATGAGCACCCTGTAATCACCGCATTTAAGAACCTCCACTACTCCCTCCTCACTCATTAACCGTAACCAACGTTAAGAAACTTGCTTAGAGAGGTAGCTGCTAAGCACCTAGCAGGTACCTGTTCTCAGCCCAGATCCTGCAGGTCCCCTCAGAGCTAACCATACATGGTCCGTAGGGAGTGTCAGGGGTGCATGCCTTCATGAATAGAGGGCAGTCGGTAGGTACGGCCTTACCGAGGACCACCTCACCACACCTACACCCGGGAAGTACGTCGCTGAAGTACCCGCCCTCCCTAATCCCTAGCTCCCTAAACGCGTCGTTACGTCCATACGCGTCCTTAAGGGCTAGGCCGCTCCCACGCACTAAGCCCACACCCCTCCAGTACGCATCAACCACCTCGTGAACCTCCATCAAAACCCTCTTAGCGTGTAGGGACCCTTCAGGCCGTACAACCCTTCCGTACTCATTAACGAGCTCGGCAGTACCCCTAACAGCCTGGTTAAGGATTATCATCACAGCTAGGAGGACGTCGAGCGGCTCGAAGCCGGCCACCACCGTTGGGACCCCGAACTCCTTAGGCAGGAACTCCCACACCCTGTACCCAGTGATAGCTGATACGTGGCCAGGAGCTATAACGCCCCCGAGCTCCACGCCCTCAACCTCGCTAAGTAGGTACCTCATTATAGGTGGTGTAAGCCTGTACGCAGTGAGCACTAAGAGGTTCTCGGGGACGGCTCCACTAAAGAGGGGCTCGGCAGTGCTCGGCACAGTGGTCTCAAAACCTACAGCGAAGAATACGTAGGTCGCCGAGGGGTTAGACCTAGCAATCCTTAACGCATCTAGGAAGCTGTAAACCACACCTACCTTACCGCCGTAAAGCTTAGCTGCAGCTAAGCTCCTGAACTCACGTTTAGAGCCGGGCAGCGCTGGCAGCCTAAACGCGTCCCCGTAGGTGAGTACGTGGTAGCCCTCGAAGCTAAGCTTAGCTAGCTCCTCAACGTAGTACCCCGGGGTTATGCATACCGGGCAACCAGGGCCAGCTATTAGGCTAGCCCCTTCAGGCATTAACGACCTCACGCCGTAGTAAGTTATCGTCCACTCGTGGGTGCCGCAGAAGTTCATTATCTTAATCGATGAAACCCCCCTACTCCTAAGAGCACCCATTAGGTCGGCTATAGCCCTAACTATCTTAGAGCTAAGGGGGTTCCTCTCGTACAGCTCCTTAATCCTAAGCCTTAGATCTCTACCCATCTAGGCACCGATCCTGCGTCCTCATAGAGCCTCAACGACTATGGGCACCTTAACCGATAGCTCGGCACCCCACCTAATCACTCTAAGCACTACTACGCCCCTATCTATTGAGTCCTCGATCGACTCCTTAAGATCCTTAGGCCTCCTAACCTCCCTACCGTTAGCCCTAACTATTACGTCCCCAACCCTTAACCCAGCTTCATGGGCTGGCGACCCCGGGATTACCTTAACAACAACCACGCCCTCACTCACCGGTAGTGAGAAGAGGGTTGAGGTATCGGGGGTTACTGAGGCTACGTAGACACCTATGAACGCCCTTAAGGGCCTACCGTACCTAGCTATTATGTGGATGAACCTCTTCACGGTATTTATAGGTATTGCGAAACCCACCCCCTGAGCGTAGGGTATCATGGCCGTTGTCACTCCAACAACCTCCCCCTCAGCGTTGATTAGGGGGCCCCCGCTGTTCCCCGGGTTTATAGCTGCGTCGGTCTGTATTAGGTCCTCGAGGACTACGCCCTCACCAACGATCGTCCTACCAATAGCGCTTACAACCCCCATAGTGACCGTCGGTCCAGGGAGCCCTAGAGGGGACCCTATAGCGAACACTATCTCCCCCGCACTTAAAGCGTCCGAATCCCCTAGCTTGAGGGGTTTAAGCCCTCCCCTAGCAACCTTTAGGAGGGCTAGATCCCTCGACCTATCCACAGCGATAACAGCCCCCTCCTCCCTAGAGCCGTCCGGGAATACAACAACGATCTCGGCAGCCCCACCAACTACGTGGCTATTAGTTACAACCACGCCCTCACCGCTCACGATGAAACCCGAGCCAACACCTTTAGCGGGCCTAACACCTAGGAGTAGGTCGTACTTAGGCTTAACGGTAGTTATTGTTACAACGCTCTGAGCAACCTCCCTTACAACACCCGCAAACGAGCTGCTTATCTCGGATAGCTTAACCAAGGCCTTACCCAGCTAGATACATCGCTCTAGTCTTAAAAAGCCATACAATTACGGGGTGCTACCCGCTACGGACTCAGCAACACCATTTAACTGGTTAAGGGTATGTCTGTAGGGAGCTGCCTAGGGATGCCGGTCGTTCAGCTTGCTCACGGTGCTGGTGCTGTGGAGATGTGGAGGCTTATAAACGAGTTAATAGTGAGTAAGGTGCCTAGGGACTTAAGAGCTGTTAAGGGGGGCTTCGGCATCGACGTGCTCGATGACGGTGCCGTGATCATGGTTGGCGGTCAGTACGTGGTGCTAACCATAGACTCCTACACCGTTAACCCCATATTCTTCCCCGGCGGCGATATCGGGCACCTAGCTGCTTGCGGAACGATTAACGACCTAGTTGTTATGGGGGCTAGGCCCGTAGCCTTCATGGACACCGTTATCGCCGAGGAAGGCCTGCCAACAGAGGTCCTTGAGAAGGTCGTTAACTCTATGATTAAGGTCCTCGTTAGCGAGGGCGTGGCGCTCATTGGGGGGGACTTCAAGGTGATGCCTAAGGGGAGCCTGGATAGGGTGGTGATTACGGGTACGGGTGTAGGCCTCTCTAAGAGGCCCGTAGTGGATACCGGTATCCGTCCGGGGGATAAGCTCATCGTTATATCACCTATAGCAGAGCACGGAGCAGCTATACTGGCTGCTCAGCTAGGTATGGATAGCGATGTTAAGGGCGTTGTAAGCGATTCAAGGCCGTTAACTAGGTCGCTACTACCGGTTATTGAGGTGTTTAGAGAGGGGATTCACGCTGCTAGGGACCCAACTAGGGGGGGCGTAGCTGCAGTTCTTAATGAGTGGTCTAGGGCTTCAGGCCTAACAGCGTTTATTGAGAGGTCTAGAGTCCCTATAAGGGAGGGGGTTAAGGCGTTCCTAGACGCTATAGGTGTCGATCCGCTATCCCTAGCATCGGAGGGCTCCGCCGTACTAGCGGTTGACCCAGGCATTGCTGAAGTCGTTGTGGACGAGCTTAGGAGGTTGGGGGAGGGGTATGCAGAGGTTATCGGCGAGTTCAGGGAACCCCCGACACCCTTCCTTAAGGGCAGGGTAGTCGCGATAACTGAGGTGGGGGGTAAGGTGCTGGTGGAGCCTAAGTCCGTTAACCTACCGAGGATCTGTTGAGGTGGTAGCGATGTGCCTAGGGGTTCCAGCTAGGGTGATCGATACCTACAGGGAGGGTAGCTTAAGGTACGCTAGAGTTGACCTAGGCGGCGTCGTTAGGGACGTCATAGTAGCTACCAGCGAGGACCTATCTCAGGGAGACTACGTGATCGTGCATGCAGGCATAGCGATATCGAAGATAAGGGAGGAGGAGGTTGAGGAAACCCTGAAGGTCTGGGAGGAGCTCGTTAACTCCATCATCGATAGAACAGGTTTTTAAGTACCTACCACGGTGTAGTAGGGAAGCGCTGTGGTTCACGAGTGGGCGCTAGCTGAGGCGATCGCTGACTACCTACAAGGGCTAATGAGGAGGGAGGGTAGGGAGGGGTTTAGGAGGGCCGTGATAAGGCTGGGAACACTTCAATCAATAGATAGAGAGGTGCTGAGGTTCTCCCTAACCGAGGTGCTTAAGTATAGGGGTGTTGCTGTTGAAGAGCTGGTGTTTAGGGATGAAGAGGCTGTGTTTAGGTGTAGGAGGTGTGGAGCTACATGGACTCTGAAGGACCTAGATATCGGCGATGACGTTAGGGAGGCTATGCACTTCATCCCCGAGGTTATCCACTCATACTTTAAGTGCCCTAAGTGCGGGTCCAGGGACTTCGAGGTAGTTAGGGGTAGGGGGGTCTATATTGAGGAGGCGGTGTTTAAGTGATGAAGCGGGCCTACGGGGACCCGAGGCTAGCAGTTATTGATAGGAGGCTAGCAGGGGTTAAGAGAGTCCTAGCTATTATGAGCTCTAAGGGTGGTGTCGGCAAAACCGTGATAGCTTCGTCGCTAGCTATATCCCTAAGCTCC
>NJEF01000041.1 GCA_002255065.1 Desulfurococcales archaeon ex4484_204
GCTGAGGGTTACCGTGATTAGGGCGGAGCTCTTTAAACCGAGCTTCCTAACCCCGTCAGGAACGTCTAGACCTGTTACCTTCAGGAGCTCGTCCCTATTGAGGTGTGCTAGATCAGCGAGGCGTAGGGCTTTAAGCAGGGCGCTCCCTGTCGTGTCCCTTACGTGGGCTATATCGATTAGGACTAGGGTGCCGACCTCCCTGGAGGTTTTAAGCACCTCCTCAATGCCTAGGTCTAGGTGCCTCGATGTCCCTAGAGCTATGTAGACGTACTTAGGGCTCAGCTCCCTAATAGCTCTAGACACGTGGGCGGGGGTTAGGTGCTGGTTAGCGCCTACGTAGATGTGGAACCTCCTGTCCTCGCCCTTAACGACTAGGATAACGTTCCTCGCTGTGCCCTCACCCCTAACGACCTGCGGGTAGACCCTGACCCCGTAGGTGCTCAGCTCCCTCTCTATTAGGTGTGAGAAGACGTCCCTACCTACAGCACCGACAGCTACCACATCTCTAAAGCCCCCGAGCTTAACGAGGTCTATGCCTACGTTAGCTGCGTGGCCCCCGACGTACAGGTCTATAGGCCTCTCAACACGCACAACCTCCCCCGGCTCGGCTACCTTAGGTAGGTCAAAAGCTATAATATCGACTGTGAAGGTGCCTACGGTTAGAGCTTCAGCCACTGCACCCACCTGCTGCTTAGTTAAGTGTTCTAAGCTTTCCCTGCTTCCTAACCCTTTCATGGCTTACTAAACGGTTCTCAGTGGCGCCCTCGCTGAGCACTAGCTCCCTAGCCCTTCCTACATCTACTGAGTACCCGCAGACCGAGCACGTTAGGTGCCCATCGATCTGTGTTAAGGGGTTCCCGCACTTAGGGCACACGAAGTAGTCTATACCCATACTCCCGAAACACTACTGTCTTTAGCGGGCTATAAATAGTGGTACGCCCATGGGGCCTTCAGCACTAGGTTTATTTCCTCCTTAACAACTAAATTACCTTGTCTGGGGGGTGTTTGGTGAGGGTTAAGGTTAAGCTCATGGAGGCGGACCTAGGTAACTTGAGGGTTGCCTTAATAGGGAGGGGTGTTGCTGAGGAGCTCGACATATGCCCTGGGTGCAGGCTTAAGATATGCTCCAACGGTAGGGAGGTAACGGTGTTTGCAGGCATACTAGGCAGCAACGACGACGTGATAGAGGTCCCCGCATCCCTCTACAAGGAGCTAGGCTCCCCGGAGGAGGTGGAGGTAGCCCCGTTCATAATACCTCCATCCCTCCACTACATAAGGGAGAAGCTTAAAGGGGCTAAGCTGGACTACGAGAGGATGTACACGATAATTAAGGATGTTGTGTCCGGGCTGCTAACCGATGTCGAGATAGCAGCCTTTGTAGCCGCCCAGACGAGCGTCGGGATGGACATAAACGAGATGGTCCACCTAACTAGGGCTATGGTCGAGACGGGGAATAAGCTGAAGTTCGAGGAGCCCGTGTACGACATACACTCGATAGGCGGGGTTCCGGGGAACTCCAAGGTATCGATAGTTGCTGTACCCATAGTTGCGTCGACGGGTGTGTTCATACCTAAGACTTCGTCGAGGGCTATAACGTCCCCTTCAGGCACTGCGGACACAATGGAGGTGTTCGCTAGGGTTGAGTTCGCAATCAACGAGGTCGCCGAGCTTGCTAAGAAGAGCAGCGGCTTAATCATATGGGGCGGAAAGCTGAATCTAGCCCCAGCTGACGACATACTCATTAGGGTTGAGTACTCCCTGAAGCTCGACCCCCTATCCCAGATGGTCGCGTCGATCCTCTCCAAGAAGCTCAGCATGGGTGTTCAGAACCTGCTAATAGATATACCGGTGGGTACTGGTGCTAAGGTCGAGAACCTAGAGAGGGGTAGGGAGCTCGCATCGATATTCACCCAGGTAGGGCAGGGGCTGGGTTTAAGCATTAGGTGCGCCCTAACCTACGGCGGGCAGCCGATAGGGTACACAGTCGGCCCCGCCCTAGAGGCTAGGGAGGCCCTCGAGACCCTGCTGGGAGGGGGGGCGATGTCGGTTAGGGAGAAGGCTACATCGCTTGCAGGCCTCGTCCTGGAGATGGCCGGGATAGCTCCTAGGGGTGCTGGTAAGGTGGTAGCTAAGGAGATCCTCAGGAGCGGTAAGGCCTACCAGATGTTTAGAAGGATGGTTGAGGCTCAGGGGGGTAACCCCGACGTTAGGCCTGAGGACATAGGCCTGGGTAAGCACAAGGTCGAGATTAAGGCCCCGATGGATGGGTACATAACCGGCGTCTACAACCAGCCCATAACGACCCTAGCAAGGGTTGCTGGCGCCCCGCACGATAAGGGGGCTGGGGTGAGGCTCTACGTTAAGAGGGGGCATAAGGTTAGGAAGGGAGACGTGCTCATGGAGATCTACAGCAACTCCTCCGTAAGGCTTGAGGAGGCCCTTAAGATGGTTAACAAGCTAAAACCCATAACAATAGAGGGCATGCTGCTCGAAACCTACCCCGAGTACGTATAGTTTCAGCACGCATTAAGTCATAGTAATGCAGTTGGGGCAGGTGTCCAAGGACCTTTACGATGTCATGGTCTCGTATGCCTCCCTAGATGGCTCACCTATTTTAGGGGCTTAAGCGCCTCGGCCTAGGCAGGCACACACCGCGTGGTGTAGGGATTTTAGCGGCCTGCCTCTAGCTACCTCAGCGTAGCGTAATCTAAAATATTTAAGTGTACACAGCCCCCTTTAACCTACTAGGGATGTCTTGGGGTTGCGCTATGGGGTTAAGGGTTGTAGTGACCCACACGGACCTCGACGGGATCGCGTCGGCAGCCCTCATACTGAGGGAGTTTGGAGGTATTGATAGGCTCTACTTCATACAGCCCCACAGGCTCCACTCAGTGCTTGCTAGGGTTCCAAACGGTGCCGAGCTCTACATCACGGACCTAGGGGCTAACTCAAGCACAATCTCCAGGGTTGTTGCTGAGTTGAGGAGGGTGGTTGGGTCCGGCGGTAGGGTTAGGTGGTTCGACCACCATGTATGGGATGGTGAGTGGGTTAGCGCCGTTACCGACGCAGGCGCTGAGCTGTACATCGATAGGGGTACGTGCGCTACCGACGTCGTCGCTAAGAACCTACCGGTGAGGGATCCCACAGTTAGGGCCCTGGTTGATGCAACCTGCTCCGTGGATCTGTGGGTGTTTAACCACTGGCTAGGCAACTACCTGAGCAGGTTCGCTGGCTTTAGAGGGGGTAGCGAGTGGAAGGGGTACGTTGTCAGGAAGCTGGCGTCCTTCTCGGGGGAGCTGGACGAGGAGATCCTCGGGGTTGTTGAGAAGTGCGTTGATAGGGAGCTCAGCGTTATCGGTAAGGCGTTAAGGAGGGCTGGCCTAGCAGACCTAGGCGGGCTAAAGGTCGTTTACTACCTTAAGGGTGATGAGGAGCACTTAACCTCCTACATAGCTAACGCGTTGATGAGCAGGTTCAGCGCTGAGGTGGCCGTGATCTGTAGGAGGGGCTCTGTTAGCTTGAGGAGTAGGGGGGTTAACGTTAGGGAGGTCGCTAAGGCGTTAGGCGGGGGAGGCCATACCTACGCAGCTGGGGCACCCCTTAAACCCCCGCTCTACATAAGGCTCCTGTACCTGCTGGGGATTAGGGGGCCCCACCTAAAGTGGTGTGTTAGGAGGGTTCTAAAGCACTCAAACCTACTTACCACTAGCTCGTAAACGACCTTAATACCTGAGGTTTAGGTTTTTAAGGTGGTTGCTTAATAGCTAATACTACGTAGTACTAGCTGCAGTAACGTATATAGACCCATACCCCTATAACCCAGGGAGCCTGGGGGTTAACTTAATGCCCGCCCGTAATGTGTTGGTAAGGCTCGAGAGGAAGCTAACTGTTGAGAACCTCTGGCTCTTCATAATAGCGTCACTCCTCGAGGGCCCCACGTACGCCTACGACGTTAGGAGGAGGATCAGGAAGTACTTCGGCTTCAGCCCATCAACCATAACGCTCTACGCCGTTATATACATGCTTAGGAGGGAGGGCTTGATCAGGGTTGCTTCAGAGCAGCCTAAGACCTATGGAGTTACTGAGGACGGGGCTAGGGCCCTAGCCGAGGCTGTCAGGTACTTAGAGGTTAGCGTGGACAGGATTAGGGGGCTCATGAAGAGGTGCTCCTGCACTGAGGGTGGGGGGGCTAGACCTAGCAGCTAAGGAGAGCAGGTGTAGCGGGTACGCCGAGATAGAGGTTCGGGGCGGCGGGGCGGCGCTAGCTAGGGCTCGATGCCTCTACAGCGATGAGGAGATAGTTAGTACTGCATCAGTACTTAGCGTGGTTGCCATAGATGCCCCCCTCACCAACGAACCCGTAATGCGCGATGTCGATAGGGCTATGGTGAGGCTCGGATACAGGGTCCTCCCGCCGAGCTTTAAGTGGATGAGGGTGCTGAGCTTGAGGGGCTACAGGATCTCTAAGGAGCTTGAGTCCGTAGGGGTTAAGGTCATAGAGACCCACCCAAGGAGCGCCCTCACCTCATCCGGGGCTGTAAGCGTTAAGGCCCTGCTCCAGGCACTCAACGTATGTCCCCGAGGTGTTAACTTGGATGACATTAGTAAGATAAAGGATCTAGTAGACGCTATTATATCGGCAACTGTAGCCTACTGCTACGTTAAGGGATGTGTTAGGGTTGTTAGGGGGAGGGACGGGGAGGTATACCTCATTGAGAACCTGTTCAGGTAGGTGTAGGGACCTAGTACGGGGATGGTACGCGCCTAAGCATCTAACCTATATCTCCCCCTCCCTAGGGATGTAGGGTATCACCACCCCCTGCACCTTGCTTATCCACCACCTCAGGTAGTCCTGCATTGATGCCCTCTCGCTAATGCTTATGTTGAACCTCCTCCTAGCCCACTCAAGCTCTTGAGGCCCTATGGATCCCCCACCCTTACCCGCGGCAAGCCTTATTAACGCGTCCACCTCGGCCAGGGAGTACCACTTAGTTACCTCAACGATCCTGTCCACTAACCCGCTACTCACATTAACGCTGTACATCCTCAGGTGCCTGAGCACGGCCTTCCTCCTCATCCCCCTATCGGGGTACCCGATCACTATGGTTACGTCTATCCTTCCAGGCCTAAGTATTGCGGGGTCTATTAAGTCCGGGTTGTTGGCTGTGAGTATCGTGAAGGGCCTGTCAGGCCTCTGGAGGTGGTATAGAACGGTCGAGATCTCGCTTATGTGGGCTTCATGGATCGTGTACTTCCTCGACGATATGAACTCAGCGTCATCTATTATTAGCGCTAGCTCCCTCCTCCTCCTTATTATCTGGTGGAATATAGCGTTAAGCATCTTCTCAGTAGCTCCGTACCACATGGACCTGTACGTCTGGGGCCTTAGCTCAACGACCTTAAGCCCTAAGGCTGAGGCTAGGGCCTCAGCCATAACGGTCTTACCGACGCCTGGAGGCCCGGTTATGAAGGCCCCCTTAGCCGCGAAGGGGAGCCCCCTCACGATCGGGTCTATTATAGCGACCCTAACGTCCTCAACGATCTTGGGGGGTAGGTCGTCTAGGCCCCATGTAGGTACCTTAACAGGTACCTTAACCTCCCTGTACTCGCTACCGTCTGATACCACCGCCTTTATCTCCTCAACCCCTACGGCCCTAGTGTTCAGTGCTACGACACCTATGGGTGGGTAGAGCCTTAAGGCGTTGATAACCCCTACATACCTTATCCCGGAAGTCGACACCCTATCCCTAACCTCCCTCCACAACCTGCTGGAAACCCTGCCAGCTAGAGCCTTAACCACCTTAGGAGGTACGTCGGGGTTCAGCGATATTACTAACGGTCTAACACCTCCTCTAACCCAGCTACCGCTCTTACTAAACACTACAGCTGCAGCAACGAGCCTCGCGTTCCTGAAGCCCTTAACAGCTAGGACCGCTACGCTGTAGCTAGGCTTCCTGGACACAGCCCTGGATACGAGGTTGAGGGATATGGGTATTAGTGAGTGAGCTAGCTCACTGCTCTTAACACCCCTCTTAACCCTTACCTTAAGTAGTAGGGCGGACCTAAGGTCGTCCAGGTCCTTTAAGTCATCGCGGTACTTGCTCAGGGTTGCTAGTAGGCGGTAGGTGAAGTAGCTCTCCCTAGGGGGGGCTAGGGCTATGTAGAGGGTCCTAACGTCTCTGTACAGGTTGCTCCACAGCATCTTAACGTCGGTAAGCACCCTCTCCAACCCAGCACCCAAACACTCCTGGTTTGGGGGAAAATTAAAGGTGGTGCCCGCTAACCCGGCGTAGCTAGTAGGCTACGGTGCTTAATTTTTAAATACCTACCTACCCCATCTTCTGTTGAGCGTGTAGGGATGGATATAGATGAGCTAACAAGGAGGTATTACGGGAGGCTGTTCATACTGCCGAGAGGGCGGGTCCTAGCCCTACTATACCTAGCGCTAATCGCTGTTGTTGGAACGGTTAACGCCCTCCCGACGAACAGCCCCCTAAGCGTGGCTCAAAGCGTTGCCCAGTACTCCATACTCGGGGTTACCCTACCAATCATGTACTCAATACTCATAGCGACCAGGGTGTTTAACCTGAAGAGGGTCGTGGGGCTCTCCGGAGTGATGTTCCTTGCATCCCTGCCAGCTGAGGTCGTTATGTACAGGTTGACGGGGTTAAAGGGCACGGGGATCCTGGCGAGCTCGGGGCTAGCGTTCGTTATCCTGAACGGCTTCTACCACCTCATGAGGGCGTTCCTCAAGACCTGGTTCACGGGCAACCCTGTTAAGCTCGAGGACGCCTTAAACAGCTACGCTGTTGAGGGCGATCTAAGGGTTAAGGTGGTTGCGGTAGCTAGGGAGGGGGCAGAGCCAGTAATGCTGGTATTCCCAACGGTTCACTACGGCCCCTTCAGGAACGTTGGGTCGGCGAGGTTCATATACCACCTCCAGGAGAGGTTCGGGCCCAGCGTTAAGGCGCTGGTATTCCACACTGCTGGCTCCCACGAGCACAACCTGGTGAGCTCCGAGAGCTCTGAGGAACTAGCTAAGGTGATTAGGAACAGCGTTAACAACTACTTCGCCGTATCGGCTAAGCTAGGGATGTGTAAGCCTTATAGGGTGAGGAGCAGGGATGGGTGGGAGGTCTTCACCCTGAACGGCCCCACCTTCGTAGCCATGTTCTTCACTAACAGGGGTAGGGGGAACGACGACCTCCCCTACGAGCTGTGGGAGGTGGCTGAGCAGCAGCCGGTCCCCCTACTTATAGCTGTAGCTGACTCGCATTCCTTCAGAGGCCCTAAGGTCGTAGACGTTGGGGAGCTAATGGAGCCCCTTAAGGAGGCCCTGGGTAGGTACAGCTGTGTTGAGGGCGAGGAGTTCTACGTAGGGTACGGTGAGGGGAGGGCGTCCCTCACTGAGTGTAGGGGGCTGTGCAGCGACGTTGTTAAGGCTTTAAGCATTAGGTTCAGGGACGGGTCTAGGTACGGCTTAGTATACATCTACGGCAACAACATGGACGGCGGGTATAGGGAGGAGCTGGAGTCAAGGGTTAGGTCTCTAGGATACATAGACGTTGAGGTGGTAACGCCAGACGACCACAGCTGTGCAGCATCCTTTAAGGAGTCCCCGTACGATGTCGTAAGCAGGTGCGGGAGCCTCACTAGAGCTGTTGCTGAGGCGGCATCTGAGGCGATGGCTAGCGAGGTTAGGGCGTACTACTCAACCATGGAGGTGGTCGTTAAGGGCGTTAGGTATGTGGGTAGCAAGATATACGACATGCTGTCAGGGCTTGAAGTCATAGGTAGGAGGGCTGAGGAGCTCCTCATAATCTTAGCGCTCGCAGTTAACCTAGCGCCTGCAGTGCTGGCAGCCGCTACGTAGGCAGCTGACCGTGCTCAAAGCTTAATTCCCTACCTACCCTAGTAGGTTATGGGTTAGGTGTTGAGCGTATTCAGGGACTACAAGATAATTAAGGACCCCCTACACGGATACATAAAGGTCTTCCCCCACGAGAGGTGTATAGTTGACTCACCGCCCTTCCAGAGGTTGAGGAGGTTGAAGCAGCTTCCAGCAGCGCAGTACGTGTACCCAGGCGCTGTCCACACGAGGTTCACCCACTCCTTAGGCGTTATGCACGTAGCGGGCCTCTTCGCCGAACACCTGTACTCTAAGCTGGGGATCGATAGGGCGGAGCTGGAGAGGTTAGTAGCTATAGCGAGGCTCCTAGGCCTCCTCCACGACATAGGCCACGGCCCGTTCTCCCACACATTCGAGGACCACGTGCTCAGTAAGTACGGAACTAACCACGAGATCGTTGGGGGTAGGTTGGTTAGGGAGCACCAGGACCTGAGCAGCTGCTTCGACAGGATCGAGAAGGAGTTAGGGGTTAGCGCTAAGGCGATGGGCGGGATGATCGAGGCCCCCTCAGCCGAGGTGTGGCCGCTTACATCAAGGGTGTCCGGAGGCGTTACTGAGAGATCCCTGTACTACATAATTAAGGGGGCGTACAGCGCGGATCTAATAGACTACATCCTTAGGGACTCCCTCTACACCGGGGCTAACTACGGTCTGGGGCTCGACTGGGTAAGGCTCGCCTACAACTCCAGGCTTGTTAAGGATAGGGTGGTGCTCGAGTATAAGGCTAAGGACGTCCTAGACCACCTCCTCATAGCTAGGCTCTACATGTTTAAGACTGTGTACTTCCATAAGACCGCTAGGGCTTTCGATAAGGTTATCGGGGACCTCCTAGAGAGGGCTGACCCCGTAGTCAACTTCGGTGAGGCAGTCGATGACTTAAACAAGTACGTTAACCTAGACGACGAGTCCGTGCTAGGCCACCCCGAGGTTAGGGCTTTAAGCGAGGCTAACTACCTCCTTAACAGGGTAGTACCCTACAAGATGGTGTACGAATCCCTCCAACCCATTGAGGGAAGCCTATCAACCTTGATAGGGTTCGCTAAGGACGTTATTGAGACAACCCTGGTCGGTAGGCTAAGGGCCTCAGGTGCTGACGTAGGTGACAGCGCTGTCTTCATTGACACCCCTAAGCTACCCACCAACCCGATGTTCGAGGAGACAGAGGTCGACCTAGTTATGCCTGACGGGGTGTTAGTTTCCAGGCCTGTTAGGGATACGACCGCTGGTTTAATGCCTAAGGAGATAGCGTTCTTTAGGGTCTACCTACACACCAAGTACTCGAAGTACCTGGAGCTGGCTAGGACCGTGGCTACCTCGATCTTTAAGGGTAGGGAGCTCAGGTCCTTCTACTAAGCCCTGTGAACCCTCACCTCAACCCCCGGGGCCCCGAACTTAGCCTTCATCGTTATGGAGGCGTAGAGCCTCATAGCGACCTCAACCCTGTCCTGGGCCTCGGGGGTTAGGGCTATAGCGCAGCCACCGCCTCCAGCACCCGTTAGCTTAGCCCCTAACGCGCCGGCGGACCTGGCAGCGTATACCATCTCGCTGAGCTTCTTGTTGGAGACCCCTAGGGCTTCAAGGAGCCCGTGGTTGAGGTTCATTAGCTCCCCAACCCTCCTCAGATCCTCCCTCGCTAGGGCCTCCTCAGCCTCCTTAGTAACCCTACCTATGGCCTCCATGATTGCGTTAACTAGGTCAGGGTACCTACGCTTTAAATCCCTAACAGCCCTAACCAGATCCTTAGTCCCCGCCTCCCTCTCAACGTAGCCTATCACGAAAGGCATTTCACTACCCACTTTAAGCTCCCTCCTAACGAACTTCCCGCCTCCCTCAGCCCATATCTTAATGAAGCCCCCGAAGGTAGCTATTGAGGTATCCATTGGAGACGCTATCCCCTGAACAGCCTTCTCAACCTCCCAGCCAAGCCTAGCTATCTCCTCCCTGCTTAGGTCCGCCTCAACAGCCGCTGAGTAGGCAGCTATCGTAGCTACCGATACGGCAGCCGAGGTACCCAGCCCGGCGCCTACCGGCATCGATGACCTAACCTCTATGTTCACACCCCTCCACACACCTATGTACCTAGATGCTACCTCCACAGCCTTCTTTAGGTAGGCTATAGCTGATAAGGTCCTGTCATAGTCCGTCTCAATAACTACCTCCTCCGGGGTGTAGGTAACCACGACGCCTGGAACCCTTAGGTCTAGGGCCTTAATACGGACTGCCCTATCGCTCCTAGCGGTAGCGGTTACGTAGACCCTCCTATCTATCGCGGTAACTATTGCTGGGAAGCCGTAAACAATTGCGTGCTCACCGAACAACGTAACCTTGCCCGGTGCTGAAGCAGTAACCCTAACCACTCAAGCTCCCAAAGCCTTTCTACGGGGGAGGGAAAAACGTTTACTGCCGTCCTTCAAAAGCTTTTCACTTACTAGCGGGTACTTAATGTGGTGTAGCTATGAGTAGTGCTGTGAGCGGGGTTAGGTCGTGTGTTAAGCTCGTTAAGGCGTACGTAATCGCCTTCCTAGTGCTCGGGATGGTTTTCATGTTTCTCTCGATGTTCGCGAGCCCTGCACCACCTGAGGAGCTGGTGCCCGCTAATGCAGAGGCTGTTAACGTATCTACACGTGCTCTATCTACCTGGGTTAGTACCTACATTACAGGGACGTCTACCTACGAAGCATCCACTTTAGCCTTATCCGTAGCCGTTTTCACATTCATCCTCTACACAGCGTTCTCTAAGCTAGCTAGGTCTGTAGGGGATAGGGGGTTGAGGGCCGTGTCTAGGGCCCTGCTAGCGTCCTACATAGTCTCTACAGCCCTCCTCGCTGGGGCAGCTGCCTACGTACACGCCTCCTCGCAGGCTACCGAGTCCGTGGTCACCCAGGCCATCGAGCCCTTCGGGCCTGGAACCCTTAACACCCCAGCGGTTGGGGATGCTGTGGATACAGCGTTAAGGAGGGCTTACGAGGGAGGCCCCCTAGCCCCCTTCCAGCTCATGGTGTGTTTAGGGGAGCTGCTGAGGTACCTGTCCTTATCGGCGGTCTACGTAGTACTGGGGAGGGCGTTAAGCCCTAAGTTTTCAAGAGCTATAGCGGCCCTACTAGTTACCTACTCCTTCTACACCTTCGTGAAGTACTTAACCCCTGTGGTCAACGTTAGCGCTGCCAGTAGCCTAGCCCCCTTAGGGATGCTGTCCCTCTTCATACTAGTAGCTACCCTCATACTTCAGTGGGTTAACGCTAACGATATTGAGGTGACGTGTGCTAAGCGTTTAGGGAGCGGGTAGGGCCTATTAGGGGTTAAAGTTTTTCCCTCCTAAGGTAACCCTACCTGGGGGTATACGTGGCGGGCCAGCCTAGGATAGAGTTCTACGACTTCGGACTTATCGTTATTGACGGTAAGGAGTACAGGTCGGACGTGATCATAACCCCTAGAGGGGTTGTAAGCGATTGGTGGAGGATTGAGGGCCACAGGCTCCAGCTACCGGACGTTAGGGACTACCTACTTGAGGACGTGGACATAGTCGTGATAGGGACTGGGTACGACGGGTTGATGAGGGTTGATGAAGACGTCGTTAACGCTTTCAGGAGGAGGGGCATCGAGGTGTTCATCGGTAAGAGCAGGGAGGCCGTGAATAGGTATGAGGAGGAGGTAGCTAGGGGGAGGAGGGTTCTAGCATTCTTCCACCTAACGTGCTAGTGCTTAAGTTTTGGCTACTCCCCGAGCTAGTGCTCAACGCCCTTCCCTGGCTGACCTGCATCAGCTGATTACTTAAATCATTATTTTCATATTATGTGTATTGAATAGTGCTGATGTCCATATGGGTAGCGCCTTAGCTTCTAGGTGGGGTACCTCACTCCTAGCGTTTGCGTTGATTGCTGCTGTGGTAGCTTCGGGTGTAGCAATAGCTTACGCCCAGTACTTCATCATGATATCGTCCAGGACTAACATTAAGGAGCCCCTACTCGTTGGTAAGGTTAGGGGGTTTGAGGCGTGGATATGGTCTGGAGAGACCAACACAATGCAGTTCAGGATTAAGAACCTAGCTAACTACACCTACCTAGTTAACTGCACCGCCGTACTGCCAAGCCCTGGGGGACAAGGTAGGTGATGGCCACGGAATAGACATCGTTAAGTTCACTGTCGGCAGCAGCGACGAGGCCGAGGACCTACGGGGTGACGGGGTAGCTCAGTTCGCTATTAAGGGTAATGAGGAGGTCATCGCTACACCAACCATTAAGGCTATGGGGGACGCTACTCCAGGGGTATTCGACATAGCTGTTAGCTTGGAGAGGAACGTTAAGCTCGATGACCCACCTAAGTACGTACACCTAAGCTGGTCTGAGAACGACGCGTACCACACGATGACCGTTATGTGGTGGACGGAGTTCGAGGAGAGCGTTGGCTACGTGGTCTACGATACCGGGCCCCATAACGTCACCTCTGAGTACGCGTACATGGCTGAGGGTAGCGCTCACAAGGTGTGCTATGGGGCCTGCTGCTTCCCAGGCTACTGGCACGAGGTTGGGTTAACAGGTCTCCAGCCAGGCACTACGTACTACTTCAGGGTCGGCGGGCCCGGTGGCTGGTCTAGGGAGTGGAAGTTCAGGACGTTAGGTCTAGATGAGAACGTTAAGTTCGTTGTTGGTGGTGATAGCAGGAGGCCTTGGGGCGAGGGCTACGAGCTCAAGATATACCCAACGTCTATATCGAACTGGCCATGGGCTAGGGACTGGGTGACTAAGTCAGCGGCGTCCGAGGACCCCGGCCTTCGTGCTGTTCATAGGGGACCTCATTGAGAGCGGTAACGTGTGGGAGGACTGGGCTAACCGGTTTGAGGGGATGGAGGAGAACCTCGTTACCTCCGATGGACGTATGGTACCCATAGTCGCCGTCATAGATGACCACGAGATGGGTTCCTACCCCAACATTGAGAGCACCTACGACTGGTTCAAGAGGATGTTCGCTAACCCAGGGAACGGGCTGTGGTACTCCCTGGACTTCCCCAACCTGCACATAACGGTCCCACCTACGACCGGTGGGTTCGTAGGTACTTGGTGGGAGCCTGCAGTACCTGAAGCTGAGGCCCAGGTTGAGTGGCTTAAGAACGACTAGCGAGCAGCGACGCTAAGTGGAAGATAGTTGCGTTCCATGTCCCGTGGTACACCTGCTTCGAGTTAGGCACCGGCTATACTAGCGAGGTTTACCTAAAGTAATGGGCCCAGATAATCGAGGACCCGGCATACGGTGTTGACTTAGTGTTCTCAGGCCACGTCCACAACTACATGCGTACATGGCCTTTAAGAACCGTCGAGATTAAGGAGGTATCTATGGATAAGCCGTAGACTAAGGTAGGGTATAAGGCTGTCTACGAGCTTAAGGGTAACAGCGAGGAGGGGGTAACGTACGTAGTCTCAGGTACTTGGGCAACAGACCCATACGTTAAGGGAGAGCCGTGCCAGATAAGGGACTTCATGGCATCGGTAGCTACAAGGCCTTCATACATAGTCCTAGAGCTAACACCTGACGGCAACCTCCACTACTTAGCTAAGGACGCATCCGGTAAAGTGATTGACGAGGTAACGTACCCGTATGCAACTGAGGAGTTCCCAACACCTGGCTACTGCTACGCTAAATAACAAACTTTTTAATATCCAACACCCCGGGTTATGGGGCCTTAAGTTAATTAATCTCTAAGTAGCTTAGCGTACGTACCGTGGGTGGTTCATTTTTGTAAATGATATCATTTACGTATATTTGTGGTAATAAGGTTCTATGTAAATAACTTAAATATCCACTCATGCCTTATACTTGGGTGCGTGGATGGGGCGCTTAAGGACCTCTGTCTACGTATGC
>NJEF01000042.1 GCA_002255065.1 Desulfurococcales archaeon ex4484_204
TAAATATAGCAACCTTTAGGTACGCCCTTATCCTTCCTGCAAGCACTTCATTCCTATGCTGACTTCTAACTACTAGCACGATGGAGTATAGTATTATGGCGTCGGTTACCGCGGATAACACCATGTATAGCACGCCATACCCAAGTAGGTAAGGTATTGGGGATATGAGGAGTATAAGGATTAGTAGCACTAGAGAGAAGTTGTATGCGGTGTCTACGCCAGCTACGCGGGGCAACGACTTCACGTTACGAATGCTATCAGCTCTAAAGTCCTCTATAGTTTTAACGACCTCCCTAGCTAGGAGGAGTATAAAGGCATACACTGAGGGCAGCGTAACTGCAGCAACATACCGAAGCTCACCTAAGCTTTCCGAGAGTGCGAGACCGCCGTAAATTATTGACGAGGAGCCCTCAAAGCTTACAACAATATTTCCTAACAATCCTAGCTCCTTTACTTTATATGAGTAGGCTATTATTAGTAAGGAGCTCAGCATAGCGAAGGTAAAGCTTATAGGTCCTGGTATGGTGGCTATCAGCACACCAACGGCTATAGTGGTTATTGATATACCTAAGGCTTCATTAATGCTAACCCTACCTGATGGTATGGGTCTGGAGGGCTTGTTTACCGCATCGACATCTACATCAAAGTAGTCATTTATTGCGTACCCCCCGGCAGCTACTAAGGTAACTGTTGCTATAGGTATTAAGGGGTTAAGACCGTTACTAACACGTAAGGTGTGCAGCCCCTTAGCCCAGCTAAGAACAGCTAAGTAACCAACCACCGTAGTTAACCCTGAGGCGAGGAGGTTATGCACCCTCACTAGCTCGGCATAAGCCTTTAGCTTATACTTAATCCTCAAGCCTTAACACCCCCCTCTTAACGTAGTCCATGACCTTCCTCGATACATTATAACAACCGATACCCCTCTCCAGTAGTCCTAACTCTACCAACCTGTTTATTACCTTTAACGGCTCCTTCACCCCGTATAAACCCCTGAGCTCTCTTACCGCTAATAGCTCACCTACGGATCTGTAAGTTATAAAGTACTTTAACACTCTACGCTCACCGGGGGTAAGCATCCTTATTAGCGTAGCTAAGTGCTCATTAGTCAAGCCTCATCAACCCTCCTCCAGCACCTACCCACCAATACCACCATGGCTCAACGAATTTAAGGGAATTCTCTTAGTAGTAGAAGGTGTTTGTGTATTTATGCTCTGTTAAGAGAGTGCTGTTAGTAGCTTGCGGGCACACACTCTCTAAGGGACACCCATTACTGCATAGGTTTAACTCCCTGCATCTTCCTTTACAGCCGCTCCTACATACTAAGTCCTCCCTGGTACAGCAGTGCCTTCCAAAGAGCCAGAGCAGGTCATCGAGTATTAATGGGTCAGTACCCATTAGCGTTGCAACAACCTTGAAGGCCCTTCTCACCGCTAGCCTTAAGGCTACATCCTCTACCCAGCTGAACTCCTCGCTCCTTATTAGCTTCGCCCTTAAAGTGCTGGGAAGCTCTACAAGGCCTAAACGTAGGGCCACCCTTGTTAAGTGATTGTCTACAGGCACTTCTGAGTGCTCCCTATCCACGTACCTAAATAGCCCTCTACGGCTTATGAATTTAACAAATAAGTAAGCCTTCTTCTCAACAGGGTCTGAATAGGCTTTGAATGCTTTAAGTAAGTCTATTAACCCGTAACCTATAGGCTTCTTTAGGTACCCTCCCGATATGTTAATTAACGTGGTCACCGACCCTTTGTAGAGCTTAATTAGCTTAAGCGCTATGTTCCTTAATAGAAGCGCCCTAACTTCAGGGTCCCATATAGTAACCGTAGACCCATCAGTTCTACTAACACTGAGCCAGGACCGCACCTCCTCGACCCCTATCCTAGCCATCCTATTAGGACTAAAGAACTCGGGGTCCTCACTAAATTTTAGCATACCTAGTCTGTAAAGAAGGTCTGCGCCATGAAAGAAAGCACCCCTTATAGCTCCCTCAAACGCTGTGTAGTAGCTTGTACGGTGATCTATAGATACCATAAAGAGGAAATACCTTAGTACTAACTCCGGCTCTACCCCAGCTGAAGGGTAGTACCTAGGGTCGGTAAACTCTTCTACACCTACATTATTAAGGAGCTCCTTAAACACCTTAGACGCCCTCACAATATTACTAAGGTTTATACCAATATCCCCATTCACTACGTACACCTTCATAAAGTTCTATCAACATACTAGTAAGTATAATTAAAACTCTAGATCAAACATGCTAATCCCCTACCCGAAGATTAAATAACGCCCTACCCCACAGACTCTGTACATCAAGTTTAAAGGCACCATAGGGTTCTTAAGACTCCTTAAATTCATTACATCACCGTAAAACGACTATTAGAAATTTAACACCTCCCTAAAATAGTTCTAGAAAAGCATTAAGAAGCACTCAAGGGATGCTTAAACATATCCAACAAGTATTTTAATAGTATTAATAGGGGGGTGGGTAGTAGGGGGATAAGTTTTTAAGCAGGACAACCCCCCTATTTTTATAGGGGGGTTGGGGGGTATGGTCTCAGTAACCTTAATGAGGAACGCTCCTTACGGTAAGGGAGAAGGTAGGGCCTCAGCTAAGTATTATAAGGTTTACGGAAAGCACGTTTATGGAAGCTTATATGGCTGCGACCCTAACTTACTATCAAGTAGTGAATACCTTAAGAACACCGTGATAAGGGCTGCTAAAGAGGGTAATATGACATTACTAGACGTGAAGTACTGGTGCATAGATCCCGGTATAAGTCTTATAGCCATAGTGCTTGAATCCCACATATCGATACATACGTGGCCTGAATATAAGTTTGCAACTGTTGATGTATATACGTGCGGCCAGCACACAAGGCCGGAGGACGCCTTTATGCACATAGTTAAAGCGTTAAAAGCTAAGCACTACGAATACAGCATTACTGACAGATCGTTGATCGAGTAAGTCTGAAGGGCATTAACTCCTCCCTTTTATGACCTAAGCTACAGCCTGCTTCTCCTTTCACGAGTTATAAGTGGATACGCACCTCCTAACCCAGAATCCTACCCCTAACCATTCTTAACCCGTAGATGGCAAGTAAGCTTGGAGTATAGAACATGTATGAAATTAGAGATGTTGGGGTAGTAGGGGCTGGTCTAGCGGGCCTTTATGCATCCAAGACATTACTTAGGGAGGGCTACAGCGTTGATATCTTCGAAGAGCATAGGACAGTAGGCATCCCCAAGCACTGTACGGGCTTAATAAGTAGTTACACCCTTTACTTACTTGGTAAACCAGCTATTAAGAGCGTAGTAAATGCTTTCGATAGATATGAGCTATTATTTATAAACCATAAAGGCGATGAGCCATATAGGGTTACTCTACGATTCCGTGAAAGAGTGTATTTAGTAGATAGGGTTAACCTGGAGAAGAAGCTTTACGAGGAAGTTGCTGCGCTTGGCGGTAGGTTTTTCCTAAAAACCCACATTAACAGAGTTATAGCTCTCCACGGTAAGTATAGGGTTAGCTCTAATGGAAGAGTTTACGGTCCCTACGATGTTGTAGTCATAGCTGAAGGTGCTAAAAGGGTTCTAGTTAAGAAGCACTCACTCTGCCCTAAGGTAACCAACGCTATTGGCTTTCAAGCGATGGTAAAGCTAAGGGAGGAGTTAGCCGACGTCCCTTACATATTCATTAGCAGTAACATAAGTAGGTACTTCTTTGGATGGTTAGTACCGTACGCTGGGAGGGAGTACTTAGTAGGGGTAATGGATTCTAATAGTAGAGCGCCTGAGGTATTTACTAGGTTACTTAGCCTGCTTAGAAAGCTTCTATCTCACAACATCAGGATTAGGGAGTTCTTCGGTGGCTACATACCGCTTAATAAACTATGTATAGGCGGTTCTAACAGGGTCATAGGTGTAGGTGACGCTATATCGCCGGTAAAGCCCTTCACTGGCGGCGGCATCTACGGAGTCGTAGAATCAGTTAACTCGCTAAGCGATGCCCTCAAACTACTTAGGGAGTACGGGGAGTCTACGGAATTAGCTTACATCTATGGAAGAATCTTGAGTCAAAGGCTTAAGAGGTTAGCTAGTCATCATGCAGTTAAAGGTATTGTAGACCTCGTTGGAGGTTTTAGTACGCTGGGTGTGATTGCTAGGTTCCTAAAAATTAAGGGTTACTACGTTAAGTACTATGACGACGTGTTAAGATTAGGTAGGCCGCTGCTTACTCCTTAGAGTAGCTTAGGTATTCCCTGAGCCTCTTTATATTCCATTCATGCATAGACCTACGCCTAGTATCCACTGGTATACCGAGCTTCCTTGCAGCCTTGATATCAATACCTACAGCTTTAAGCTCCCCTAAGCTAAACCCCCTACCATCCCTAAGCCCAGGCTCTAACCCCCTATACTTAATAAGGCGTGGTTTCTTAACTAAGGCCCTTACTTTATCGCTCCTCAACGCCAACACCGCCTAACTAAGCTTTGAGGAGTTATTAAGTCTGGTGCTTATCGGTAGGTGGCTAGGTGTTAGTACTGAAGTGTGATGTATGCGGTATACGGGAGGCCGTTGTCTATCAGCGCCATACCTGTAGGGCGTTATGTGTGCGATGCTTTATCAATAACGTAACCTCTAGGGTGTTAAATGAGGTTAGAAGGTATGGAATGTTTGGAAGCAATGATAGGCTACTCCTCTCACTCTCTGGAGGGAAGGACAGTTACACCCTCTTAGACGTTATTTCAAGGTTGCACGATGCAGGTAAAATGGGCGTGATAACCATAATTGAAGGTATCCCTAACTACGATAGGAGGGAGGGCATAGAGTGGATTCTTAAGAGGTCTAAGGAGTTAGGCATTGATGTGTTCTTAACCTCCTTCAAGGACTTCCTGGGCTACACACTAGGGGAGATAGTTGAGCGAAGTAGGATATATAACGTTAATGTCAGCCCATGCACCTTCTGCGGTATTATCCGTAGGAGAATAGTGAATAAGTACGCAAGAGAGCATGGCTTCACGAAGGTCTTAACAGCCCATAACCTAGATGACGAGGTTCAGACGGTAATCCTTAATATCCTCAGGGGGGATATAGCTCGCCTTGTTCAGACCCATCCTAAGGGGCCGGTGCTGAGTAAGCTGTTTGTAAGGAAGGTTAAGCCGTTAAGGAAGATCTATGAGTGGGAGACAGCTATTTACTCATACTTAATCGGGTTCAGGTTTCAGGTTGCTGAGTGCCCCTTCATCAAATACCAGCCGACGCTGAGGGCTAGAATTAGATACTATTTACGTAAGCTTGAGAGGAGGAGGCCGGGAACACTTCTAACATTCCTTACAGCTATTGACGATATGGTGGGCAGTATTGTAGGGAATTTTACGGGCTTACCCGAGCTTCCTAGGTGTAAAAGATGCGGGGAACCGACGGCTTATGGAAGGGACTACTGTGTTCTATGTGAGCTCCTCGATAAGGTAGGTCTTAATGCGTTACCAGGCAGGAAGGTAGCGCTGTGCTAATCCCCCTCTGCAGCTTAACTATTTTAGCTTGGGGTATTTATTGTATGTGAGGCGAGCTTTAATGCAACCTATCCATATTAGGGCCAAGAAGGGTGATATTGCAGAGAGGGTGATAATCGCTGGTGATCCCGCAAGGGTAGAGCAGATAGGTAAGGAGCTCTTAGCTAATGCAAAGTTAGTTAATACTAATAGAGGCTTCATCTCCTACACTGGTAACTACAAAGGTTATAGAGTGTCTGTGGTAACGCACGGCATAGGGGTTCCCTCAATGCTCCTTGTGGTCGAGGAACTGATAATGCTGGGTGCTAGGGCGATAGTGAGGGTAGGGTCATGTGGCGCTATGGTTAATGGTATGAAGATAGGGGATATTATAGTACCAATAGGTTGTGCCTACTACCCAGGTGGTGCGTACTACCAGTACTTAAGAGAAGATGTATGCTTCGCGGCTGCACCGAGCTATGAACTACTTAACAACATGGTTGAGGCGGCACGTAGCTTGGACGTTAAGTATTACTTAGGCCCGGTCCTTACTAGTGATGCCTTTTACGCGGAAGACCCTGAATTCGCGAAGAAGTGGGGTTCGAGAGGGGTAATCGCGGTTGAGATGGAGTGTTCAGGCCTCTTTATGATAGGGTACTTAAGGCACGTTAAGACAGGTGCTATACTCGTTGTCAGCGACTCGCTTGTTGAAGATCTAGGCTTTGCTACTGCTGAGGAGCTTAAGGAGTATGCTTTAAGAGCTGCTACCGTAGCCCTCGAAGCACTAATAAAAACACACGTATAAGGCATTACTTTCACAAAACCTATTTTACACCCTAAAAAATCATGAACCTATGTAGTAAATTATATAACGTAATACCTTAGTATTCTTCATGGGTTGTGTGAAAGTATGCATAGCATAGATGAAATAATTGAAAGTGAAATTAAGAGACCCAGCGTCTTCATTGACGAATCAAGGCTGTACCCAGAGTACATACCAGAGAGGCTACCTCATAGGGAGGAGCAGATAAGGCAATTAACAAGATTGTTTAAGTTCATCCTCTTTAAGCCCGGGAGCACCAGTATTAAAGCGCTGTTAGCCGGCCCTATAGGTTCCGGTAAAACAGTTACCTCCATAGTCTTCGGAACGGAGTTTTCAAGGCTCGCTGAATCTAAAGGTATAAGGCTTAAGTATGTTCACATCAACTGTTCGAAATCAAAGAACCCGTCAGGTATCTTTAGAGAGCTTAAAAACCAGCTGGGCCTGGCTGTACCTGATAGAGGGCTTTCAGCAACAGAGCTCGCTAGCTCCATCCTGAAGATCATTGAGAGAGACAATATCTATGTTATCATGGCATTAGACGAATTCGACTACTTCCTTAGGTCAGCCAGGTCCAACGAGAGATACCTAGTTGTAAGGTTCTATGACGTTTTCGATGTAGAGGTTAAGAGGTTAAGCTTCATATACATAATAAGGGGTACTCCCGTATACATAAGTAGCTTAGTCGATGACTTAACGGGCAGCTACCTCATGAAGAACATAGTTGTTTTTAACCCCTATAAGTCAAGGGAGCTTTACGACATATTAAGAGATAGGGCAGAACTCGCGTTCTACCCTGGCGTAGTAGGTGATGAAGTTCTTGAGTACATAGCTAGGTTAACAGGCGTTGATGTTGGTGGCGACGGCAATGCGAGGAAGGCGTTAGCTATACTACACGCTGCAGGTAAGCTAGCTGATAAAGAGATGGGTGAGGGAAGGGCGAGTAGGGTAAC